>JANNXY010000036.1:0-2390 GCA_031409775.1 bacterium
CAAGGTGACCTCGGCCGCAAGTTCGGGATTGTAGCACAGCGACAGGAAATCCCCGGCCTGCGCGCGCGTCGCCTTGTATTCCGGCAGGTATCGCCCCGCTTGCCGCATCATCCAGATCGGAGGGGTAGGCAGGGTTTCGCCCGCAAGGGCGCGCAGGATCGTCTTTGTGGGGGCCATCTTCTGTCCTTTTCGCCTCGCCTTGCGTCCCAAGAGTGCGGTCCCTTGTCAAGGCGGTTGTCAGCTTTGATTGACACATCTAAGACAGCGTCATGACCTTTCACATGCCCTCCCCCGCCCATCCGTTGACTATCGGCACCCGTGGATCGCCGCTTGCCCTGGCGCAGGCGCACGAGACGCGGGCCCGGTTGGCCACAGCCTTTGACCTGCCGCCCGAGGCCTTTGCGATTGTCGTGATCAAGGTGACCGGCGACGCCGTGCAGGATCGTCCACTCAAGGAAATCGGCGGCAAGGGCCTGTTTACCCGCGAGATCGAGGAGGCCCTTTTGGACGGGTCCATCGACATTGCCGTGCATTCGATGAAGGATATGCCGGTTGATCAGCCCGCCGGCCTGTTGTTGGACACCTACCTGCCGCGCGAAGATGTGCGCGATGCGTTCGTGTCTTTGGCCTATGCCGCGCTTGCCGATCTGCCTGTCGGGGCCGTCGTTGGCACGTCAAGCCTGCGCCGCCGGTCGCAACTGCTGCACCGCCGTCCCGACCTGACGATTGTAGAGTTTCGGGGCAATGTGCAGACCCGGTTGCGCAAACTGTCCGAAGGGGTCGCAAGTGCGACGTTTTTGGCGATGGCCGGTCTGAACCGGTTGAACATGACCGACGTGCCGCGCGTGCCGATGTCAACGGACGACATGCTACCCGCGATTGCCCAAGGGGCCATCGGGATTGAACGCCGCGCAGATGACCCCCGTGCCGCCGCGATGTTAGAGGCCATTCACGATGGCCCGACCGGGCAGCGGTTGGCCGCCGAACGGGCGCTTTTGGCGGCGCTGGATGGGTCGTGCCAGACCCCGATCGGCGGCCTCGCAGATCTGGACGGCGGAACTTTGCGCTTGCGGGCCGAAATTCTGCGGGCCGATGGGTCCGAAGTCATTGTCGATGACGCCACTGCCGCCATTGCCGATGGTCCTGACCTTGGCCGCCACATGGCGCGTGCACTGCTTGCGCAGGCGGGATCGGGGTTTTTTACAGGCTAGAGCCGACAACGGCGGTCTGTGGCCGCGTTCTGTCCAGCCAGATGATTGCGCCGACGGCGGCGACTGTGGTGACAGCCCCCATCATCGCCACAAGGCTGTATCCGCCTGCCCAGGACCCGAACGCGAATATTCCCGCACATAGCCCGTCCGAGGACAGTCGTTGCAAGGCGATCAACGACGCCCCGGCGCCCGCCCGTTTGCCCAGCAAATCCTGCAAATACCCCAATGCGGGCAAATAGATCATCGCCCCGCCGAATCCGATCAACAACGTCAACGCCCACAGCCAAGGCGTCCCGACCAGGATCGGCAGCAACACAAGAAAGGCCGCATAGGTCAACGTCCCGGCAGCGATCAGCGGCAAGCGTCCGACCCGCATAACAAGGGGTCCGATCAGGAGCATTCCCACCACTTCGAACGCGACAAATATCCCGAAAAACAGCCCCAGATCGTCGGCCCCGCGCCCCACTTCGGCAAAGCACAGCCCCAGGATTACCCCGGCAACAGCACCACCCGCATGGATCGCCCCGATCAGCATCACCCTGTTGACCACCGGCCGGGCCAGCATTTCCCCCAGCGACGCCCGAAACCCCAGACCGGATTTCTGTTCGATCCAGGGTGCGGCGGTGTCCGCAGGCCAGGTCCGCGCCATCAAGACCAGCATAAGGACCCCAAGGACCGCCGAAACCGGATAGATCGCGGTCAATGGCACCCCTTGATGCAACGCCAATCCCCAAAGCGGCAGCACAACGATCCATGGCACGCCCATCATCGCCCGCATGAACGACAAAACACCGTCCTTGTCGGACTGCGCCATCGGCGCGCTGACCAGCCGGGTGACCGCAAACAACTGTCCAAACAACGTACCGCTGATCGGGATCAGGATGATGTGAGCCACGACAAATGACATCCGCGTTGGCACCAGCCAGACCAGGAGCCCGCCCAAGACCAGTGTAACTGCCGCCAACCGGGCCATCCGCCTGCGGCTTGGCCGTTGATCGGTGACGATCCCGATCCCGACGGATGCCGCAATCGACACGACCAGTGCGATCAGCAAGACCGCAGCGTAGGCGGTGTCGGACAGGCCAAATACCTGAATGGCAACCAACGACTGATACGGGCCGATTGATGCGACAAAGCAGCCAAACAAAAGCGTCATGAAAAAGACCATCCGCAGGATGG
>JANNXY010000037.1:0-6687 GCA_031409775.1 bacterium
CGAAGAACTTCGCCAGAATGGTAAGGACTACAGAACCACCTTGATCATTCTAGCTCGAAAGTTTTTACGATTTCTCTTTGCTAAACACTGGAAACCCAAGTTATCCACAATTTAGGTTTGACTAAGTCCTTTAGCGGGACTAGAGGGAGGTGGCGAGGCTTTGCGAGACGGAGGATGTTGGGGACGGATACAGGCATTTGACATTTAATTCTATATGTATATAATGGCACCTACACAGATAAATGATAAGAAACCAATTAAAGCGGAATATCTAAAAAGGCCTTGAATAAAGGTGTTGTTAGATAAACCGCTCCGCAAGAGCGGTTTTGAGTTTTAGTTGAGTTCGGAACGACTGAAGCTTGAAAACAGAATCCTGCCAGAGTGTTAGTACCCAAATGCTGCAAAGTAGTGAGGGTGTCTTTTCGGACTCTAGGCAGATAAGTAGGTAAAAGTAATTGTAAGTAAATAATAAAAGTAGTGGTTTTTACATTTCCTAATAGGAAATGTAAGGGCCTATGGTGGATGCCTTGGCTTGAGAAAGCGATGAAGGACGTAGCGTAGCTGCGATAAGCTCTGGTGAGGTGCCTAGCAACCTGTGACCCAGAGATCTCCGAATGGGGAAACCCTCCTAATTTATTAGGAATTCTACCTTGATGTAGAATGCGCACCCTGGGAAGTAAAACATTTCAGTACCAGGAGGAAAAGAAAACAATAGTTATTTCGTAAGTAGCGGCGAGCGAAAACGAAGAAGCCCAAACCGAAGCCCTGTGGCGCAAGCTGCAGACGTTTCGGGGTTGTAAGACAGAAACGTCATGTTTACATGAGAAGAGTCAAAAAATTTCATACTAAGAGAATCTACTGGAAAGTAGAACCCCAGAGGGTGATAGTCCCGTATCTGAAAGTATAGAAGTCTCTTTTGTTTCTGCTCTTGAGTACCTCAGGACACGAATAGCCTGAGGGAATCTGCCGGTACTAACCGGCAAGGCTAAATATTTCTCAAGACCGATAGTGAACTAGTACCGCGAGGGAAAGGTGAAAAATAGCCCGGTGAGGGCGTTGAAATAGATCTGAAACCATAGTGCCTACAAGGAGTCGGAGCGGGCTCGCAGCAATGCGAAGTCCCGTCACGGCGTGCCTATTGAAGAATGAGCCAACGAGTTTTAGCATACTGCTCGACTAAGCCCTAAAAGGGTGGAGTCATAGGGAAACCGAGTGTGAATAGCGCGCTTGTAGTATGCTAAAGACCCGAAGCCAGGTGAGCTTGCCATGTGCAGGGTGAAGTTTATCGAAAGATAAATGGAGGCCCGAACCCGTAGACCGTTCAATATCTTGGGATGACATGTGGTAAGGAGTGAAAAGCTAATCGAACCTGGTAATAGCTGGTTCTCTCCGAAATAGCTTTTGGGCTAGCGTCGTGCGTTCCCACTGGGGGTAGAGCACTGGAAGGTCTCGACAGGGAGAAATCTCGCGAGACCTATCAAACTCCGAATACCAGTTGGTAAAAAGCGCGGCAGTTAGACAGCGGGGGCTAAGCTCCGTTTGTCAAAAGGGAAACAGCCCATGATCTCTAATTAAGGTCCCTAAATCCATGCTAAGTGCGCTTAAGGTGGTGAAGTTTCATCGACAATGAGGAAGTTGGCTTAGAAGCAGCCATCTTTTAAAGAAAGCGTAACAGCTCACTCATCAAGAGACTTCGCGCCGCAGATAATCGGGGCTAAGCATGGTACCGAAATTGAGGGCTTTATTTATTTTCGAATAAGTAGAGCGGTAGGAGAGTATTCGCATCGCGCTGAAGGTAAAGGGGTGACCCATACTGGAGCGTTGCGAAGTAAGAATGTTGGCACAAGTAACCACAATGAAGGTGAGATACCTTCACGCCGAAAGATCAAGGTTTCCTTCGCGATGTAGATCAGCGAAGGGTTAGTCGGGCCTAAGGGGATGACGAAAGTCGGACTCGATGGACACATGGTTAATATTCCATGACTTCCGTATGTTTCTATGGAGTGACGGAGAAAATAAAAAGATGCATCTTATTGGATTGATGTTGCTTCTTGTAGGGTAGCTGCTTAGGTAAATCCGGGCAGCAGGCTTTATTGCCAATATCCGATGGACGCGAAATGTTTGCCCACGGGCAAGCAAATATCTTTGAATAGTCTCCCAAGAAAAGCTTCTAGGTTATACATACGGAAACCGTACCGCAAACCGACACAGGTGATCAGGGCGAGTAGCCCAAGGCGAACGAGTGAGAGGTCCTCAAGGAACTCGGCAAAAAAGCGACCGTAACTTCGGAATAAGGTCTGCCCCTATTTATTTAGGGGCCGCAGCTAAAGTTTTTCTGGCAACTGTTTATCAAAAACACAGCTCCCTGCGAACTCGTAAGAGGATGTATAGGGGGTGACACCTGACCAATGCCAGAAGGTCAAGTATCGGCGGTCTTTCTCAGCCTTCGGGCTGGGAAAGGCTGACTGATATAAGCCCTGGTGAATGTCGGCGATAACTATAATCGTCCTAAGGTAGCGAAATTCCTTGTCAGGTAATTGAATTGCTTGTCTTGATAGTGATATCAAGAAAAATCCGGCTAATAACGGTGAAGTCTTCCTCCGAGTCTCGTTCAAGGACGAGATGATGACGAAATGATAATACCGTGGGAAGTTGTTCGAAAGAATTAACCCCGTAACGACTGGAGTCACTGCCAACTGGCGGTGACGAAGATGGTGTTCTATGAGATAATTATCTTATGGAATCCTATAATATGCCGGCGCTTATAAGAGAGCTTCAGAACTATATATCTGGATATGTAGATGGTGAAGGATGTTTTAGTGTTTCTTTCTCGAAAAGAGAAAAGTTAAGAATTGGATGGGAAGTAAAACCAAGCTTCTGTATCGGTCAGAATTTTGATCGTCGCGAAGTATTGGATCTGATGAAAGAGTATTTCAATTGTGGATTCATGCGTAGAGATTATGCAGACAAAACATTGAAATTCGAAATCAGAAGTCTAGAAGAAATTCTAGACAAGGTAATCCCTCATTTCAAAAGCTTTCCTCTCAAATCTTCTAAACAAAAAGACTTTGTGCTTTTTGCAGAAATTTGCAAAAGAATGAAAAATCAAGAGCATCAAACCATCGAAGGCCTCAGAAGGATAGTAGAGCTCGCATACAGAATGAATGGTTCCGGTAAAAGGAAATATTCTATTTCTGAAATGCAGAATCTCGTAAGTAAGAAGATATAGTCTATGCCTCTATGAAAATAGAGGAAACTTCGATTTCACGTCAGGAAATCGAATGTGTACATGAAGTTCTGACGCGCACGAATGGTGTAATGACTGGAAAACTGTCTCGAGGACTTGCTCGGTGAAAATACAATACCGGTGAAGATGCCGGTTACCTGCAGTTAGACGAAAAGACCCCAGAAGCTTTACTACAGCTTGATATTGAGCGTACGTTTTGCATGCGTAGCATAGTTGGGAGAGGTTTATGTGCGGGATTTCGGTTCCGTAATACTCGTCAGTGAAATACCAATCTTGCTTGATGTACGTTCTAACCCCGAGGGCAAAAACCGCGGGAGACAGTATCTGGTGGGTAGTTTTAGTGGGGCGCTATCCTCCCAAAAAGTAACGGAGGAGTCGATTAAGGTACGCTAGGCGCGAATGGAAACCGTGCCGATAGTGCAATGGCATAAGCGTGCTTAACTGTGAGACGTAAATGTCGAACAGACGCGAAAGCGGCGCATAGTGATCCGACCATTCGCTTTAGAAGCGGTGGGAGCTCATCTGATAAAAGCTACTCTGGGGATAACAGGCTGGTTTCGCCTAAGCGTCCAAAGCGACGGCGAAGTTCGGCACCTCGATGTCGGCTCAACTTATCCTGGGGGTGGAGAAGCTCCCAAGGGTATGGCTGTTCGCCATTTAAAAAGTTACGCGAGCTGGGTTCAGACCGTTAAGTAGTGGATAGGAAACTATCAACTGTTTTGCAGTCTGAATCACGAGGCTAAATCATTTGATTACAAATGATCGCCCGACTTTTTGTACTCAAAAAGTTAGGGTAAATTAAATCAATGATTCTGTTATACAACCATATTCAAACTGTTTGTTTGAATTTCACGGCGGTCCCATGCAGAAATGTGTGGTGATCAAGTTTACTATATCGGGAAAATCCTATCGACAAATATCGAGGATAATTCCGAGGGAAGAGGGAAACCTTACCCGTAGAGACTACACGTAAACCACCTTAATTCTTTTAGAACAGGTGATGATATAGTCCGAACCTTGAAGTAATTCAAGAGTTGCAAGATCTAATAACTAACAACTATTAACTTACAACTATCCATAAGCGTGAGACAGGTTGGTCTCCTATCTTCTGCAGGCGTGGATTTTTGAGGGGATTTGACTCTAGTACGAGAGGACCGAGTTGAACTGACCTCTGGTGTATCGGCTGTCCTGCCAAGGGCACCGCCGAGTAGCTATGTCGGGCCAGGATAAATGCTGAAAGCATCTAAGCATGAAGCCAGCCCCAAGATTAGAAATCGTTTGAGACCCGTGAGAGATGATCACGTGATAGGCACCAAGTGGAAGCACAGCAATGTGTTGAGCTGAGGTGTACTAATGAGTCGATTCCTATTAGGAAATGTGAAAATGACTACGATTATTGTTTGTTATAAATTACTTTTACCGAAAAGATAAAATTGAAAACATTTGCGTGAGCTGTTCGCGGGAACCGTCCCGACAGTCCGTTGGCGTGTCTTCTAATAAATCTTCATTTTCTCGCGAGAGGTGAAGATAGGATAAGCCCATCATCAACCGGGCTCGATGGAGGTCTTATTCCTCCCACGCTAATTTGCACATTTTGCCCCTTCGAAATAAAGTAGAAGGGCTTACACAAGTGTTTTCAATTTAATTAATATTTTTTCAAGTTTTGTGTTCTGGTGACTCGTCGCAGAGGTCACACCCGTTCTCTTTCCGAACACGGAAGTTAAGCTCTGTTGAGGCGATGGTAGTCTTAATTGGCGAGAGTAGCTAGTCGCCAGAACATAGTACTTGAAAAAATTTGTCGCAGAGGTCACTCACGCATATTTTTCTGCTGAAAAATTGCGTGAGCCCACCTCGGCGCGTCCGCCTCCGGTCTTGCGAAGCTCCAAGTATTCGCTTCTCACTCGTTATCTTTCCTCACTTGGCGAGAGTGGCTGATTCAGCAGAATCATCCTAGGGATTTGTCGCCAGGACTAAGTGCTGAAAATCTCTATTTAAAAAATAAACCTTATGATATACTTTTATACATATGAATAAAAAATTTGTGATCGTCGTAGCTATTCTTGTGGTGATCATAGGTGTAATATTTGCCGTTTGGTACTATTTTTTAGCTAATTTTATGAGTACCGATGATTCACTTACGAATTACTCGGCTCAAACGGTGTCGGAAGATTACAATACTAAGACGGCAAAAATTGTATATCGAGATGATGTCTATTCTGTTACAAGGTTGGCAATTGACGCTTTCGTTGATAATGATAATGCGTGGTGTAACAATATTACTCCTGGCGACATTACGTACCCTTTTTACAACAAAGATGTCACTTATCAAAAAAAACAATGCTCAAGCACTAGAGATTCATTTGTTTTATTGAGTGCTTTTGTAAAAAATAAAGACGTAACTTCCTGCAAGAATTATAAATTTGCAGAAGAAAGCGAAATCTCAAGGCAGGATCAGGATAGGATATGTGATTATATAACATGGCCCAGAATCTCCTTCGGGATAGATATAGATGGGAAATACCCTGAAAATAAAGATGTTGTTTTATCTAATTACATCAATGCATTGATTGATGAAGTCAAGAGAAAACAGCTGCTTGAAAACAATAAAGATATAAATGGATATTGCGGCATTAATAGTGGTCAAGTGAATAGTATTCTTTGTCTCCCTTATGCCGAAAGTGCCACGCGACTTAACGAATATTACAATCTTAGAAAAGATAACAAGCCGATTTCCCCACGCGTTACCACATGGATTCTCGATATGTCGGATGTGAACTATAAGAAAACTCAGAAAAAGTTTTATAATAAAGAAGAGTGTATGAGTGCGGGTTATCAAACAGAAGGTGTAGTAACTTTTGGTTGCAGCATAAACTTTGAATAGAAAAAGAGTTCCTTGGGCTGAAAATCTAAAATGTGTTATAATGTGTCTATTATGAAAGACTATCAATTTCGAGTTTTAATAGAAAAAGACGAAAATGGCTATTTCGCTAAATGCCTCGATCTAGAAGGCTGCCATTCCGAAGGAGAAACTTATGAGGAAGTATTTGCCAATATTTCCGAAGCTATTTCTCTGTACCTAGAAGACATGAAAGCCGACAATGAGCTTTTCATTCCCTCATTCTCTACTCAAATTTCTCTTACCACTGTTCCCGTTACAGCATAATCTATGCCCAAGCAGTCGATCTATAATTCCAAAGAATTAGTTAAATTGGTCGAGCAAAATGGATTTTTCTTTAAACGACAAGCTGGTTCGCATATGATCTTTGGAAATAGCCAAGGCCTCCGTGTTGTAATTCCAAAGGCTTTGTTGCACCAACCCTTTATCCCCAACAAAAACAGCAGGTTCCGTAAGGAACCTGCTGTTTTCTGTACAATGGTGATATATGAACAAAACCAAAGACAATACTAAAGTTACCAAAAACAAGGAAAAATACAAGGTT
>JANNXY010000038.1:0-1735 GCA_031409775.1 bacterium
TCTACCCAACAGGTACCAAGGTATCAGATGAAGAAATGAGTCGGCTAAATATTCAAAGAGATGAGTTCCATCCCGAATGGAACTATACGATTAGACCGCAGAGGGTTGGTGTTGCTAGTAATTAATGGAAGGGGCCTAAGCGGCGACTAGAGTTTTTTCTTCATTTCCAAAGCCCTCTGCATGATATGATCCCCTATTTCCTTCCAATCGAAATATTTCTTGTAATCGGCTGGATCGATTAGTCTGATTTCGGTAATATCATCATCCCCCAAATCTTTAACAAATTCTCCGTAAGGTTCCACAGTGCATACAGATCTAGTTTGGATCTTCACCTCGTCACCTTCGTAAATTTCTTGGTATCCGATAAAGGCATGCTTTAGAACTTTCATATTACTTTCTTCGTGCACTTCCCTTATCGTTGCTTGCTCTGCCGTTTCGCCAGGCTCTACTCCTCCACCAGGTGGTGTCCAGCTATCCTTTTTCCCAGCATAGACTATTACTAATTTATCTCCGTAGAAACAGTAACCGTGCACACCTTGCACTTTTCTTCCTCCTAGGTCGCTTTCACTTTCCATATCCCGGTATATCACCTCGAATCTTTTGCCTTGCGAGTCGATTATAGATTTGATTTGCATAATTAGATCATACCAAACTTAACCCGATCCCAACAACCCCATACTTTTCTTGATCTTCTTTCGAGTAAAATTGATTGATTTCGTCGATAGCATCCTGCGTCTTTTCGTGGCCGAAACAACCCGAAGGCAACTCACCCATCATTGAGTCGAAATTGGGATACAGATACAAAGCCTTCACTTCTGTTATAGCTTCTTCTACTTTCTCCCCATCTGTGCACACAAACTTAATTTGATCACCAATTTTAATTGATTGTCTTTTTTCATCGTATAGTCTTGACTCTACAATTTTGCCCCCATTAGAAATCTTGTCGAACGGACCCTTCCTCAAATTCATTTGGTGTTTTGTCATATATTTATATAAAAAGTCTCTCCCGCTACTTACGTAACTTGAGAGATTCGATAAGGTACGCTTTACATGTGGCCATATCGATCGGATCGAGGTAGCTTCCGCTCGGTCTCATTCCGCCTTGAGCATCCTGATCACAATCTGGGAATTCCTGAAGTACTGGTTCCAGTAGATTCATACTAGTGGCACTGAGACCTCCAGCGAAACCAATAGCCAGTTCGGGGAAACTCTTGCGAATCGCTCTAGCAAACGGGAGTAAGAATTCAGCATTCATACCAATCCCCTTCCCCATACTCTTGTCGAGCAGAACTCGATGAATTATACCTTCGTATTCTCCAAGCTTCTTTACGAGTTCATCGACACCATCTCCAATCTCGCGAAAGGCACGAACACCAATCTGCAGGATGATCTCTGTCTTATTCAGTCCTTTACATGCCCCTTCGATAGCAACAAGATCAGGCCAATCCAGATCGAGCTGAAGTCCATGGAGAAACATTCCTCCTGACAGACGGAGCATATACAGATGATCTTCAAGCTTTACATCCTTTTTGTGATTCGAATCTGCATAGTGTATGCAGTTGTAAAGCCCGTGCCAATGTTTGAAAATACGCTGGAAATCAAGAACCCCGCGGCAGAGCCGTCCCCTCGCAAAGCCTCGGCGGGGTATGAATTGATGCATGGTCTAGTGCCAAAGGGTGAGCTGTACTGATTCGACCGTCTTTCCCTGGTTTTCTATGTATTTCTTTACTATATC
>JANNXY010000039.1:0-8394 GCA_031409775.1 bacterium
TTCTTGAGTGAACCCTTTCCTTCTTAACAAATGAATCTCATCTCGATCAATTTTGGTTAAACGCTTTTGTTTCTTTTTTTCATCTAGAAATTGTAACAGAAATACAGAGAAATATATTAAAACTTAAGTTTAAGTTGCCAAGCTCACTTTTAATCTTTAGAATTACACCGCTCAAGTTAGAAGTTATTTCATTATTCCAAAATCTAAGAACTTTTAAATTTAAAGAATTAAAATAATTAGTTCTTTCTTCATCATATTCCATTGCATCTAAATGCTGAGAACCATCGAGTTCAATAGTTAGCTTCTTTGAAGCGCAATAGAAATCTGCGATATATGGGCCAATAGAATGTTGACGTTGGAACTTGAAACCAAGTTTCCTTACACCATTTGGACTCTAACACCCCGTCCTTTGACTACAAAGGCCACCCCTCTTGAGTCCAAGAGGGGATTGTATCTATAATCTCCTCTTTAGATAAAGAGGAGTGGCGAGTCCTCGAGCCGAGGTGTTATGAATTAAAATTGGTTTTATTTCATCGCATTCTTCCCCGCAAACACAGCCTTCTTGCCGAGTTGTTCTTCTATACGGAGGAGTTCGTTGTATTTGGCTACACGATCGGTGCGGCAGAGCGAGCCAGTCTTGATCTGGCCACAGCCTAGTCCAACTACGAAGTGAGAGATGGTGGTGTCCTCTGTCTCGCCCGAGCGGTGTGATACGACTGCGGTCATGCCGGCTTTGTGAGCCATCTTTATAGCATCGATAGTCTCTGTAACAGTTCCGATCTGGTTGAGTTTGATGAGGATAGAATTACCAGCCTTGCGCTCGATACCTTCGGCTAGACGGTCTACGTTGGTTACGAACAAATCATCACCGACGATCTGAACTCTCTTGCCGTATTTCTTGGTCATTATTTCGTATGCATACCAGTCGTCTTCGGCGAATCCATCTTCGATAGAAGCGATGGGGAATTTCTTTGTCCAGTTACCGTAGAACTCTACCATCTCTGCAGATGTGAGTTTCTTGCCTTCGCGCTCGAGGTCGTATACTTCATTTTTATAAAGTTCTGATGCAGCAGCGTCGATCGCTATAGTCACGTCCTTGCCAGCTTTGTATCCAGCCTTGGTGATCGCTTCGATGATCACTTCTATGGCAGCTTCGTTTGACGGTAGTGATGGAGCGAATCCTCCTTCGTCGCCGACCGAAGTGCTCATTTTATTGTCATGGAGCAATTTCTTTAGCGCGTGAAATATCTCGGCGCCACAGCGGAGAGCTTCGCTAAATGACTTGGCTCCTACAGGCTGGATCATGAATTCCTGGAGGTCTGTAGAATTCTCGGCGTGTTTGCCACCGTTTAATATATTCATCATTGGGAGGGGTAGTGACATTGGCTTGCCGGTCTTGGCGATATCTGCGAAGTATTTGTAGAGTGGTTTCTTGTCGGCTTTGGCAGCTGCATGAGCAAATGACATAGAGATGCCGAGGATGGCGTTGGCTCCGAGCTTGCCTTTGTTCGCTGTTCCATCGAGTTCAATCATGCGATCATCTAGGGACTTCTGATCGAATGATTTACCTTTCAGATTTTTCAAGAGGGTAGTGTTGACGTTGTTTACTGCCTTTAGCACACCTTTGCCTGCATAGCGTTTCTTATCGCCGTCTCTTAATTCTACTGCTTCGTATGAGCCTGTGGAGGCGCCAGATGGTACTGCAGCCCGTCCCATAGATCCATCAGATAATGTTAAATCGACTTCGACAGTCGGGTTACCCCTAGAATCGAGTATCTCTCTGCCGATAATTTTGCTGATTTTGAATGTTTTTGCCATTGTGATTTGTTATTTAAGATACATATTATATATGAATTGTGGAAAACCCCATCATTGACTCTTCTCAATAAATTTGGTAAAAATATGGTTCGTCAGTTCTTTCCAAACAAAACAATCAACAAAAGGAATATTGTGCAACAAATCACAGGCCATCAAGTTCAATTTCATCTACGGCAATCATATTGGGAACTCATTAAATTTTTGGAATCTCACCATCGACGTGTGGTCTTTACGGCCATAGGCAAACCTGCTTCAGGAAAGGATCGTCAAGGTGAAATAGCTAGCGATGCGGGGGTTTCAATACTTCGTACGAGTTCCCTTCTGGATCGTTTACCAAAAGATCATGAATTCAATAGGACGCGAGCTTCGGGCAAATTAGCTCCAAGTGAGGCAGTTGCGGAAATGGTGATTAATGATATAGAGGAGCGGTCTTCACCCACCTTGTTGTTTCTAAACGGCAGCCCTCGTGCAGTAAGTGAGGTAGAGGTCCTATATCCCAAACTTATTCGAATGGGTTATAACATTCTACCTATTGAGCTTTATTTATCTGATGAACTAGCCCTATCAAGGAGACTTAGTCAGTTGAAAGGAGAAGCGAGACTCGACCAAGGCAAAGAGGTTGAAAGACTTGCTGAGTATGGGGAAAAAACTTTCCCAGTATTTAAGGCTGGTAGAAAATTCAAAGTATTTCCAAGAAAAATTGAGATTGATCCTGAGACTAGGCCACTTGATGTGGCGTTCAGGATTAAGTCCCACGTTGAGAGTTTTATCTTTGGGTTTCGGTAACAGCGCTTTAGGGTGCTGTTTTTTATTTTATAAAATAGTACAATTAAAGTATTAGAACTTAATCCAAATTTATGAATACAATTATTCATTGGCTTATATCGGCGTTGGCTATCATGCTCGCAGCTTATTTGGTACCAGGTGTAGAAGTAACGCTTGTGGGTGCGTTAGTTGCTGCGGTTGTGATAGGGCTTATCAACATGATCATACGGCCTATCATTATCCTCGTCACATTGCCGGTAAATGTAATCACACTTGGATTGTTTTCACTAGTTATCAACGCACTGCTCATCATACTAGCTGCCAAGATTGTTCCAGGTTTCGAGGTGGTTGGATTTCTGAGTGCATTTATATTTGCTATCGTCCTATCTATTATTAATGTCTTTTTTGTAAGCAAAGAATAGTCCGTTCGGCATGGGTACTATCTCGCTTCTGTAGTCCAGATTATCTACAAAGTAATTCAAAAAGTTTTCCACCTCATGTTTAAAGTTAGAAACATTGTCCGCGATAACGATGGCAGCTGGGGACAGGTGCGGTTCAGCAAGTTTAAAAAATTCCAAATACCTTTTACGGTCTGCGTCTATAAGCAGCAGATCTATTTCTCTGGTCCAATGCATAACTATATCGAGGGCCTCACCTTCTAGCAGTGTAATGTTGTGTAGGCCAGATTCTGATATATTGACTCGTGCGATCTCAGCCTTGGGGGCAGACTTCTCTATAGTGTAGACATGTCCGCCGTATTGTAATGCAGCGCTTGCCATCTGAATGCTCGTATATGCAGCAGAGGTGCCGATCTCGAGTATTGTTGTGGGTTTATTTACCTGGATTAGGTTCACTATGTATGCCACAGATTCGTGGGGTAGCTGATTAAGTCTGATACTATGCTTCCTGTTCAATTCCCACGCCCTAGCATACGGTGGGTAAATATAAGCACCGTCAAAGTATTCATCGAAATTCTCTATCCTATGTAATATCTTATCCATGCTTATATATTGAGGTATTTTTGACTTATCCACAACCGAGGTGTGTTTTGACTTGACGGTGTACGGACGTTCACCTATACTAATAATATAACAAATAATCAAAAAACCATGAACAAATTCAAAACAATTTCATATCTCCGCCGTGAATTGGGCGAACTCAATAGTCAGATCGATTCCTGTATAGTCTCAGGTAGATCATATGAAAATCTAGCTCGTAGGCACAAATCTATCGTTTCCAAGATTGATCGTGCCTATAACGAAATGAATTTTAGTCGTGCCCTTAAATTCTTTAGTCTGCTATAATCAATCCTATGACAGATTCCAGGGGAGACATATTATTGAAATTCTATCGAAGTAACAAGAGAATGCCATCATACAGCGAGATGATGAGCATTTTCGGATTCAAGTCTAAAAACGCTGTGTCCAAGGTAATATCGAAGCTAATCGACATCGGTGTGATCACCAAAGACTCCACAGGTAGGATCATACCCAACGTATCGGTTGGAGAGGTACCTTTGCTCGGTCTTGTCAAAGCAGGTTTCCCATCTGATGTCGGTGAAGCGTCATCGGATACTCTGTCGATCGATGAGTATCTAGTACAGAAGCCTGGGGAGAGTTATATGCTCGAAGTCGATGGTGACTCTATGATCGATGCGCATATCGCTAGCGGAGATATGGTTATAGCAGAGAGAACCAGTCATGCGAGAGACGGTGACATCGTGATAGCTCAGATAGACGAAGAATGGACTATGAAATACTTGAGAGAAAAAAATGGTAAAAGATGGCTCGAACCAGCAAATAATAAATTCAAACCAATGCATCCAGAATTCTCCCTACATATTGCCGCGCGAGTAACCGGCGTTATCAGGAAACTCTAGTCGAACAGATCATCTATGTATTTGTCTATATCTCTCTGATCGAGTGAGTAGAAGTTGGTTTGGTCTCGGTGGATTTTCCTAGCCAGATCTTTGCCTACGAATCTGTAGTGCCATGGTTCGTACTGGTAGTATGTATTGCCTTTGGGATACGACATAATAAATCCGTATTTGTATGCGTTATCTGTAAGCCATCTAGAAGCCTTGGTTGCCTCGAACCCGATTACTAGCTGATGTGAATTCTCCGGAGTTACGAAGTCTACCGCAGTCCCAAGCTGATGTTCAGAATATCCTTGTTCAGCAGAGAATTGGTTGGCGGTACCTGCCCCATAAGTTATTTTGTAATTAGTTTTCAAATCCTTCTGATCTGTAAATGATCTATAACCAGATGTTACAGAAATATCTACACTCTCATCGCGTGCATCGTCGATTAGGTCTTCTAGGTACTTCTTAGTATCTTCTAGGAATTGTACTTGTCTGCCGGCAGGGTATATGTATTCTGAACCCAAGTCATCCAGGCTTGCGGGTTCGTAGTTCTCGCTCAGGAAAAATACTTTGGAATATTTCTTTAGTAATTCTGTATCAGTGTTGAGAATCTTTTCAAGCTTTTCCTTTTGCTTATCGAGACGGTCGTTCTGGTTCTTGAGATCTGCAGTGTTTCCACGCTCTAGATCGAGCTCTGCTTCGAGACTTTCTTTGGCTTGTTGTAGGTTGGATATACCTTCGTTTGCAATCCTTATGAGTTCTTCTTGGTTACCTATCTTGGCCAGCGCATCAGTTTGTGCCTTCTGAAGCTCGAGGAGATTGTATCCCAGGTAACCGAGTGACACGAGTAGTACTACAACGAGAGCGCTAAATAGTATTTCATTTTTCATTGCCTAATTCTATCACTTTTCCATTCTCGTAGCGACCCAGCCCAGCGCTCCATACTATCTGCTTTGCGTATAAATCTACCTTGTGACTCCGGGAACAATCTATAGTGCCTAGAGTCATCGATAGCTTGTGCTATCCAGTGTAGGTTGTCAGGAGTAGTGATCCAATCTCTACCAAACTTTTTTAAATTAAAAAATTGTGAATAACTCAGAAGAGTTTTCTCGCCAGTATCATCTAGGAAGTATTCATGGAAATACGATAGTGCAAGCTCCCGAGCATTGCGGTATATAGGGTCACGAAATCTCACTGTTGCGTGGTTGGTCTTGCTTATCGCTCCATATAGTCTGTTGATCTCATACACCGCGACGACATGGTCTACATCCGGATGCGCAACCTTGAGATCCATCATTAATGGTTCGTATCCGTGCTCCCATAGTGCTGCGGCGGCTAGTAGGGCTCCCTCCATACAATGTGCGCGGCGTTGTTCTAGTACGAGCTTGGGCGATAAATATGTCTCACCATCGTCTTCGAAGTTCATCGGGATTTCATCGATAAAGTTCTGTATCTTTATCGGGGTATTAAGCTTCTTCAGACTAAACATAATTTATAGTATATAATAAATATATGAAAATGTTTAAGAATATCACTATAGCAATAGTAATTTTTTCTTCCTTTATGCCGGCTATTACCAATGCAGCAGATATTAATGTGTCCGGATGGATCCCATACTGGAAGATCTCTGATGGACTAGATGATGCAGAGGAACACTTCGACAAACTTACATCGGTTTACCCATTTAGCTTTACTGTTACATCCGAAGCCAAGCTCAAAGATCAAGCTAAAATGTCTAGTAGAGAGTGGAAGAAATTCATCAAATCTGCCAAGGCAGATGATATAGAAGTCATACCCACTGTCATGTGGAGTGACACTAGCAACATAACTATAATCCTAACTGATACAAATAAGCGCACAAACCTAGTCAAAAATATTTCAAAAATGGTCAAATCCGGCAAATACGATGGAGTAGACATAGACTTCGAAGGCAAGAGAGCAGAGACCAAAGACAATTTTTCTAAATTTCTCAAGGAGTTGAACAAAGAGTTAGGCACCAAGACTCTCGTATGTACTATAGAGGCGCGTACTCCACCTGATTCTCTGTATCGTGATATACCAAGAGTGATCAACTATGCCAATGATTACAAAGTCATCGGATCTGTCTGTGATAGGGTAAACATAATGACCTATGACCAACAGCGAGCGGATATCGAGCTCAATTCCTCAAATGTAGGATCACCTTACTTCCCAGTAGCAGATGTCAAATGGGTGGAGAAAGTCGCCAAGCTCGCCATACAGTCTATCCCCAAGTCAAAGATCTCTCTAGGTGTAGCGACCTATGGTAGGGAGAATGCGGTCAAGGTTCTGCCTGAGCAGTTTGAGTCATACAACGGTGTAGGTGCCATAAACCACATAGACGCTGTGAAGCTCGCAGAGAAGAACGGCATAACACCCGCCCGCAACAAAGCCGGGGAGCTCGAGTTCACATACTTCCCGGATTCTGCGACTCGGGAACTGGTACTGGGCAAGAAAGCCAAGCCGGCTAGTGACCCGTACTATGCCTCCAACAAGGCTCTAGCATATGCTGGGCGGACTGGTAATACTGTATTCGTCCACCATGTCACATGGAGCGATGGCGAGGCTATCAGGGACAAGATCGAGCTAGCCGAGGATCTCGGGCTCGCTGGTATAGCGATATTTAAACTCGATGGCGGGGGAGATACCGATCTGTGGGATCATCTAGATGCAATAGGTAAATAAAAATCCCGATGCCTAGGCGGCTACGGGAAGTGGTAAATGGAACGTAGCAACTTGTAAGTTTTTTGCAATAACACTGCACTCAATTGTTGCGTTACGCTCTCGCAATTCTAGCCATTCTGGGATTGCTTTGGCTATAGTTTGGCATTGGATAGTGTCGTAATATATTTCGTCTATGACTAGAATTACTGTTATTTGATCTTTCTTTGCGTGACCAACAAATGAAATAATTGACCGATCATTATCCGTTAGTTTTAACAGGGTTTTGATAAGTATAACTATCTCTATTTGGATGGTTTCATCAATTGCCAGAGCGTGTATTTGAGCTCTAACGGTTTTCATATGGGATTTGTTGGGTGGTTGGAACTGGGTCTGAGGTATATAATGCCATATTTCTGACTATTTTGCCACCTCGTTGTCTGATACCAGTCTAGATGCCTTAACTCGATATCAGGATTTCCGGCATTTACTAATTCTTTAAAATGGATCAGCCTCAGGCTGAAATAAAAATCTGCAAACTTACTCAACCGCAGTTAGTTTAAAGAAAGCTTGGAGCGTACCCGGCTCGACCACTACATTGGTCACGTAGTTATTGCCCACAACCTGGAGCGTCGAAGCAAGTGGATAATAACTAACGAGATCTGGTGACCAGCTCAGAATTACAAAATCCGATACTGGCCACGAGAGCCGGTAGATCGTATCAGAGAGTTTCTGGATGCGTACCTGTGGTGGGGTAGAGCTTTTGGCTATTGATGGTTGAGCTGAGACAATGAGCAGAAATACTACGAAAGCAAAGGTAAGTTTTTTCATATTTTCTTGGATCTATCTATGTTAATCAAAACACAATTTGGGTACTTTCACAAATTTAAATATTCTGGTAGTATATGCAAGTGCTTACCAGAGCACATGCAATATTCCGCAGTTTACAATATTCCGCGGTAGCTCAGCTGGTAGAGCGGTCCCCTGTTAAGGGATTGGTCGTAGGTTCGAGTCCTACCCGCGGAGCAACTAAAAGCCCTTTGGGGCTTTTTGTGTTGCTACGCGGGAGCAAGCAAAGGGTTTTGCTTGCGTTAGGACTCGAAGACCTTTTGAGATCATTTTGATTCTTAGAAAAATGTCCAAAAGGTGTACAGCCCCTGTAAGGGGAGAGATTCCTACCCACGGAGCCCATAAAGTCTAAACCGTCCACCCGGACGGTTTTTACTTTGCGAGAAAACTTTTACAAATCTTGTATTTTGTAGTAATGCGTC
>JANNXY010000040.1:0-6825 GCA_031409775.1 bacterium
ACTAAATGCAACATACTCAACACCTTTCATTTCCTAGGAGTGCCAGAGAGTTATATAGCAACCTGAGATACGGGAAGGTGACTCAATCGAGAGATTGGGGTTTTTGAAGTGGGTGGGGAGGGTTTTGTGCAACAAAGCCCTTTGATGACCCAAACATCGACGCTGTTATGATTGGTTCGCCTGATGAATTTCATGTGGATCAGCTCTGTGCAGCGATTGTCGCCGGCAAGCATGCATTCTGCGAGAAGCCTATGTGGTTGGATCGTGGCGAAATGGCCAAAGCAGCTCGTGTATTCAATGAAGCCAATGAAAAGAAGCTCATCATCTCAAGTTGTCACCCGAGGAGATTTGACCCTCCAATTCTAAAGATAAAAGGTTTCCTTTCGTCTGAGGAATGGGTAGATCGCTATTTAGGCAAGATCGAACATTTCGAGTTCAACTTCTGGTACCATAAGGTAACGGATCAGTGGAAAGTAAACCGAAGTCTCCTACTCGATCATTTCGGGCATGAGCTTGATACATTCAGGTTCTTGTTCCCGCAGTTCGATAGTCCGGCACAGTTATGGGATGCAGAAATGATTTCTGATGCCTATGA
Organism: bacterium; assembly: GCA_031409775.1. Classification (GTDB taxonomy): domain Bacteria; phylum Patescibacteriota; class Minisyncoccia; order Phycocordibacterales; family CAIZIN01; genus JANNXY01. Next base: position 596 of record JANNXY010000040.1, read on the forward strand.
TCATTATCATGCAACACTCCGAACAACGTCGAAGAATGAGTCGAACATGACTGCGAGTTTTCGTGGGTATCGATCATTGGACGAGAAAGAGTATATCGAAACCGTTCGAATCATGGGAACTAAGGGCTCTATGTCTTTCCATCTCAACGAAGGTTTGGTTGTATCTGAGAGACATGGATATAGTTTGCATCCAATCCCAACTATCGATTATGACAAAAGGCATTCTGCAGTCACCGATGATTTCATTAGGGCTGTGAAAACTGGGTCAGATCCATATTTGAGTCATGTGGATATGTTTCGCAATAATTCTACAGCTCACTATATATTGGGTATATAGCAAAAAACCCCTGAAGAGATTCAGGGGCCTTTTTATATCAATTATTTTGTTAGGACCTTGTCAATGATGCCGTATTTGCGGGCCTCATCAGAATTCATCCAGTAGTTTCTGTCACCGTCTTTCTCCACTTTGGCTAGAGCCTGGCCAGTGTTCTTGGCAAGCATTTTGTTGAGGGTTTCGCGGGTCTTGAGAATATGTCTAGCACTGATTTCGATATCCGATGCCTGACCTTCTGCACCGCCTAGTGGTTGGTGGATCATGACTTCGGCATTTGGCAGGGCATATCGCTTGCCCTTGGCTCCGGCTGATAGGATCATGGCACCCATAGATGCGGCCATACCAACTACCACTGTAGAGACATCGTTTTTAATATGGTTCATGGTGTCTATGATAGCGAGCCCGTCCATGACGTGACCACCAGGGGAGTTGATATAGAGGCTGATTTCCTTCTTGGGGTCCTCACTCTGTAGGAAGAGGAGCTGAGCGATTACGAGGTTCGCGATATGGTCATCGATAGGACCAGAAAGGAAAATGATATTTTCCTTGAGCAGGCGTGAATAAATGTCATAGGCACGTTCGCCGAACTGGCTCTTTTCTATTACGGTTGGGATTAACATAGGCGTTAATATAGCACATTCGAGTTGTTTGGACAATGTTTAGATTTGTGGTAATATGTTCCAATGGGTTTGAAGGAAATGCAAAAAAAAATATCACCAATTTTCTTGGAGTATGGGGTCAAGAAGGCTTCATTTTTTGGTTCTGCATCAAGAGGAGAAATGAATAAAAATAGCGATGTAGACATCGTTGTTGAGCTCGGTGGAAGCATGGGTCTTGTTAGTTATATTAAAATGGAAAACGATTTACAGAAAAAGTTAGGGAAGAAAGTTGACCTACTGACAAGCAAAGGTATGAATAAAAGATTAAAGAAATATATTGTTTCCGATCTCAAAACAATTTATGAAAGACGATAATCTATATATAGATCAGATCTTGGATTCGATCAGGAAAATAGATTTGTTCGTAAAAGGAAAAACAAAGAAGAAATTTCTTGCCAAGCAAGAAACCCAAAGTGCTGTTATCCTGCAGCTCGCGCTAATAGGTGAAGTAACAAAGAAACTATCCTTGAAATTTAAAAATATACACCAACTACCATGGAAGGAAATTGCAGGATTTAGAGATAAGGCGATCCATGACTATTTCTCTATGGATCTCGATCTGGTATGGGATACGGTAAAGAAAGATATTCCTCCACTCAAAGCTGTATTGATTAAATCTGACCATGAAACTGCATAGATTCTATATTACAGAAGGTTTGAAAGAGGGAAATAGCATTAGTATCTACGACACTGACAAGCTCAACCAATGGCTAAATGTGTTCCGGATGAAAGCTGGAGAAAATGTAGTGCTATTTAACGGTGATGGTTGGGATTATTTGGCTAAATTTACAGAAATACACAAGAAAGGGGCGACATTAGAAATAAGTACCAAGTCTCCCGCGATTCAGATAGAGAAGAAGATTCATCTGTATATGGCGCTTATCAAGAAAGATTTGTTCGAGCTCGTAGTAGAGAAATGCACCGAGCTAGGTGTAACAGAGATCACGCCTATCACTACCGAGCGAACGGTGGACAAGAATCTCAATATGGAGAGGCTCGAGAGGATTGCTATCGAAGCTTCGGAGCAGTGCGGTAGGGCAGATGTACCGGGGATAAATCCAGCTTCTAGCTTGGAGCTTATAGCTTCTAGCTTTGATGACAATACATTTGTTGCAGACATGGGCGGGTTGCCTGTCTCTAACTATAAGCGAATAACTAAAAGCTATAAGCTAATTGTGGGTCCCGAAGGCGGGTGGTCTGAAGCGGAGAGGGGATTAATTAAAAAAGCCAAGGTAATATCCCTCGGCCGGACTACTCTACGGGCAGAGACCGCAGCGATCGTCGCCATCTCTGCTCTCGTCTGATTCTCCAGAAGTTGTGGGGAATGCCGAGCAAATCCCAGAAGGCGAGCGGGATCTGTAGGATGGATGCGGATCTGCATGGTCTCATCTTTATCTTTGCCCCCAAACCGGCTTTGCTGAACGCATAGACCAGAAGACAATAAGTTCGGAGAGCATGCCACCATTTGACGACGACATAAACTTCGATAACGCCTTGGTTGGCTCGCAGATAATCCACGAGTTCACATACTTCTCCGTAGGTGACGAATTGTCTGGCTTGGCGAGTGATTGTAGACCCCTTTGCAACTAAAGGTCTAATAAACCCCTCCATTCTTTCCGACATTAGTGTGCAATGTTTATCGCTGTACCCAGCTGTAATGATGATCCTTGCCGCATAAGAGTTGATTTTGCGGAACAACTCAACCGCCTTGTAGCAAGTTATCCTAGTTTCCGGACCGAGCCTGGCATTGTTTCCAATACCTACTAAGTCTGCTGCCACTACAAATATTAATTTTCGAATTTCCAGATGAACTCCTTTCTGTTGATTTCTACAAACAAATTAGCACAGTTAATATATAGAGGCAAATAAAAAACTGCAATTTATACAGTTAGATCTGGATGAGTTTCAGAATCGATAACATAGAGTCGATCAAATTCACCTTTAGCTTTTCTTTTCTTTGCTCTCATTTTAATCAGATACGGAAAATGTATATTCCAGCGATTTATCATATTTCGAGCACGTTCCATTTGTTCCGCATTGATATGCTCGTATACCTTATGGCGTTCGATCGCGCAATACACTGTCCAAACATCAACTCTTTCCAAATCTTCTTCTACTCTGTCTGTCGCAGCGTCCAACTCAGCAATTTCCTCGATGAGCTTGCCACCAAGTACTTGGGCTTTTTCTATTGGTTCTGTAACCTCATGCCATCTTAAAAGAAATCCATCAGCTTCCCGCAGACAGATAACCCTCTCTCGAACTAGTACTGGATACTTTCGTAGATATTGTGGTATCTTCATTCTCACCCAACATTAATCCTATTTCTCTAGCATGTCAAATACCATTTCGTTACTAAGCATTTCTTCTACATACATCTTGACCCTGAACGGATCTGCGTCGTGGTAGGTGGTAAGTATTGCATCATAATGCTCTTTGACTTTGTCTTCACTCGGCTTCACTTTCTCGGCATCGGCGATCTTGGCTATTATGAGCTGGACTGAGGCGCGCTTCACAGCATCGTTTCTCCAATCACTCTTTAGATCCTCTCGGCTCTTCTTTAGGTGCTTGAGATAATCATCTAGCTTGATATTCTGCGCTGCGATATCGGACTCGAACTGCCCAAGCATTTTGTCGAGCTCGCTATCTACTAGTAGATCAGGAACTTCGAGTGGTGTCTCTGCAAGTATCGCCTCGGCGATCTCGGCACGACGTTTGTTGCGAGCGCGGAGGTCTTTGTCATTGTATAAATTCACCTTTAGCTTTTCCTTTAATTCTTCAACAGTTTTGAACTCTCCGAGCTTCGCAGCGAATTCGTCATTGAGCTCTGGGAGTACTAGATCCTCGTCTCTGTGCTCGTTGTCATGGCTGTGACCATCTGCATAGCTATGGTTCGCACGGGCATAGTTCTTCCTGATTTCTTCTATAAATTTATCAAGCTCGCCTTCGGTTACTTCTACTTTGTCGAGTTTTACTTTGCTCGCGATTTTCTTGTAATCAGGGAGTTTAAACATCGGGAGCACAGCGGTGTCGATACGGACTGATACTGGGGTTCCACGAGCGATTTTCGTAATCACCACACTCGGTCGGCCGATACCAAATATCTTTTCTGCCTCTACTATATCCGGGTAGATGTCTTTGAGCGCCATATCTGCCATGTCTTCTATTATATGTATGTCACCAACTTTGCTTCTGACCATATCCTCGGGCACATGGCCTTTGCGGAATCCAGGTAGCTCGATGTGCTTGGTCATCTGCTTTATAACCTTGGCTTCATAACCAGCGACTGTTTCCCAAGCGATCTCTATTTCTAGTTCTAGGATGGACTTCGGGAGCTCCTTTTTGGAAGTGATTTTGTATTTCATTTAAATATTTTAATTAATTATGTTGGCGTCCAGTTTAGTCTGGAAATGGCGTTTTGGCAAGGAAATAAAAAGTCTCACAATTTGTGAGACTGGTTGCAATTACAATCGCAAACCTTGATCAAAGGCAAGTTGCCTGAACCGAGGTGAAACATCATGTAGCTCGGATAGGGAGCTAGTTATCGCTTCAACTTGACTGTAGCCATTTATGACTTCTGTCGCTGGCCGAAGCATAACGAATTTGGTACACAATTTGGCAACGGTAGAGAATCTATGCGCAATAACTAATGCACTAACACTTCCCTGTAGAGCAGTCTCTAGACCCTGTTGAACTTCTCGTTCTGTGGTCGAATCTAGACTGGCTGTGGCTTCGTCAACAATCATGAGATGCGGCTTTTTCATCACTGCCGCTCCAATCATCAGTCTCTGAGCCTGACCACCCGATAGCTGCAAACCGTTTTTGCCAACCCTGGTTTCTAGACCATGAGTTAACCTTGCTCCGAAGTCGATCTGTAGGAGTCTCATAACCCCCCAAATTTCTTCATCAGTAACTGTTAGTTGCTTATCTGGATCTAGGCCGTAGACCATATTGGTCCTTATTGTTCCGCTAAATATTTGCGGCTGCTGGGCTATATAGCCTACAGTTTCACGGAATGATCGCAGGTTAATATTTCTGATATCATGCCCGCCAATTAGTATTTCACCTTGTTGAGGAAACATATAGGCAAGCAATAACCTCATTACAGTAGTCTTGCCTACACCTGATGGTCCGAGCAATGCTACCTTTTCTCCTGGTTCAACTGTGAAACTGACATTCTTTAGGACGCCTTTATCTTCGTCACCACTATACGAATGAGAAACATTTCTGAATTCTACCCGATGTGTTTGGCGAGGGATAACTATTGCATCTTCTCTTTCCATTTCAATTTCTGGCTTTACACTTAGCCCCTCGATCATGAGCATTACTGCAGGCATGTTCCAGTTTATCTTGTGTTCGATATCAGCAAGACGCCATAGATTATCGATCAATCCAAATGACCATGTGAATAATGGATAGATAAGCCCAATGCTCATTTCTCCGTTATAGACTCGATATGCTCCGATACCCATCACTATCACCAGTCCACCAACATTGGTGAGGCTTCTCCATAATGACATGAAGATAAACCATAACCAAAATTTACGGTCTTTGGACATTAGTAGATTGAATTGTTGATCCATTGCAGAGATTTCATGGAGATCTCTGGCTGTGGTTCCAACTCTTTCCACTTTTTCCATTCTTTCTGCTCTGTGGTGCCCAAGCTTTTTGAATTCCATTTCGAGCGGTGTGATTTCTTTCATTACTTTGTAGTTTAGGAAGATTGACCAAGATAGATATGATGCGATTACTAAAGTCATCACGATTCCGCCGCGCCAATCGATAATCCAAAGAAAGACATATGTAAGGCCAAGTGAAAGAATCGTTGGGATCCCGTCAAATAGCATCATACTTTGGAGTTCAATGAGTCTCCATTTTCCTTTGTCGATTGAAATAGGGGAGAGTTGCGTTCCGCCTTTGATATGCTGAGCAAGTGACTTCTCAAAGAATAATTTACTGATTACGTTTTCAAGGCTTGAGAAATGCAGGCCGAGAATCCATTCACGAGCTCGCATCATGTAGCTTTCACAAATCTTCTTTAAGCCAAGGATTATTCCTGTAGCTCCGAGAGCTTTGATGATCAAGTCTTTGTCATGATGAACTAAGGCCCCTTCCACCTATAACTTGATACATCCTCCATCTATCTGTATACTGTAGGTATGACAACCATAGATAAATACTCTCGTATGCGTCTTTTGTTAAATGAAAAGCAGTGGAGACAGTACCTCGCTACCGAAGCA
>JANNXY010000041.1:0-47490 GCA_031409775.1 bacterium
ACTAAATGCAACATACTCAACACCTTTCATTTCCTAGGAGTGCCAGAGAGTTATATAGCAACCTGAGATACGGGAAGGTGACTCAATCGAGAGATTGGGGTTTTTGAAGTGGGTGGGGAGGGTTTTGTGCAACAAAGCCCTGGCCGATGGCACTGTCCAGGACATCAAACTCGAAGATGAGCAAGGAGAATTGGACTTCATCATGAACCGCTTTCCTTTGCGCATGCGCAAGGCAGTGGCTACGGACAAGTTCACCGATTTCCCGGAGCATCTCGTGAAAATGCGTGAATTCGATCTCGAAGAAGACAGTTTAGATTTGATTCCAGACCATCATGTGATCGAAGTCGGCAAGACCAAGAAAACCAAATTTATCCTCGATAAAGTACCCGCAGAAATGACCGGACTTGAGGAGGGTGATACGGTGCTTATGCCGCTCGGAGGTTCGGGCGATTATTTGGCCTTTGCTATGTCGGTGCGAGCGGAACAGATCGGAGCCAAGGTGCTCCGAATTCCACCTCGCCGTATCAAGGAAGAGCGCGGTAGGCTCGTGAATGTAACTGTCGTAGGTGTTTCCGATGATCATGATATTATCAAAGCACTTTACGACGGCGAACCTGGTAGCTTCTATCCAGTCACCGCTCGGCAGCGGGATATGATTGAAGCCCGAGAAACATTCCGAGCCCGTGAACATATGCAGCAGGAGCGCAAAAGCTGTGCCATGCGTGTGCGTCAGAGGGGTATCGGTGAGACATTTGTCCGTGCTGATGGCCTGTTCCCACAAGGATCGATCGAGAAACGCTTCGACGAATTGCTCGCTGATGACGATCTACTCGATCTGATTACACGCAAGGAAAAACGACTTGAAACAGAGTTAGCGAAGTTTCTCGAAAGGATCCCCGTATATAACAAAGTCTTTGGATCGATCGAGGGTGTGGGCCCAGTTATTGCGGCTGGCATCATCTGCACCGTTGGCGACATCAGGCTCTTTGTGCGGAGCGGGGGCAATCTCCGTTACCGTGCAGGCAAGCTAAAGAAGTATTGCGGTGCTTGTCCGGGGCCAGATGGGAAGCTTCTCAGGAAAACAGCAGGGAAAACCTTGCCTTATACTCCAGGACCTCGGCAGGCGATATACAAATTCGCCCAGCAGATGATCAAGCGCCCAGGTTCTGATTGGGGAGTGCGTTTAGTAGCCAACAAGGCGTATTATGCTGCGAAGCATCCAATCGAAACTTTGGTTATCAAATTGCCTGCAGGAAGTACCAAAGAGTATTTGATCGATGGCGTTACTTGTCGCAAGGCAGGTACTGGTCATGAGCTTTGGGATGGTGCCGAGTGGCACAAAGTCGTTGGCAAGCGTAAGCATTTCAAGGGTCACCTGCACAAGATGGCCATCTGGAAGACGCTGACCGAGTTCGTCGAGCATCTGTATGATGAATGGACGAGGCTCGAGGGGATCATTCCCGGTCAAGGTGGTGGTGAGGCTGCAGCGGCCTAGGTTTGGAAAAATTGGAGTGTCCTTAGATGAACATGCTACTATGCTGCTTCTGAACACCTCTTCCCGTAGTGTGCAACAACCACGCTACGGGACCCTTTCAAAGTATTTAATTATTATTGAATCTTTTGAAAGGGTGGGCGGTCTAATGAATATATGTTTCTATGGTGGGTCTGACCACTCATCCCCAATTTCGCCTCGGCGAGTGCCGGTGTTCTAATAGCCGCCTGTTTCTATCCGCGCATTGAACACCAGCATCTTTTTCAGTTCTTTATACAATTTGGTGACGTAGGCTTGGTTAGAAATGTTTCTATTTGGTTCCTGCTTACGTTACCAACTACTTTGGCGATGTGGTCTATGACGTGCCTGTTTCTACCTGGCCCCTGACCACACCGTCAGAAATTTGAGATGGGCTAACAGCAGCATGATTCTAAGCGGATTCTGCCCATCTCACCGCGACGACTCACCTCGTCGCGGCCTCTTTAGAGTATTTTTCGTCAAGAATTTTCTGAAGAGGATGTGTGCTTATGGACCAATGTTTCTAGATATTGTATGCACACATTCCTCTTTGCTCTTTGTACAATTTGGTAACGTAGACTTCTCGCCGTCTGATTCTATTCGATGACTGTTTACGTTACCGACTACTTTGGCGGTGTGGTCTTTCGGGGGCTTGATGCTTAAGTAAAAATGACTACACCGCCAGAAATTTGAGATGTTTTAACAACATCGTGTTTCTGAAGTCTGCGTGAACACCTCTCCTCCAGCATTTTGAGTAATCGACGTGCTGGAGGCCCTTTCAAAGGATTCAATACGGATTGAGTATTTTGAAAGGGTGGGTGGTCTAGAGAAAGCTTGTTCCTAGAGGGCGATTGACCACCCATCCGACCCTTTGCTGGTGTTCTATGTAGATCGTGTTTGTAAACATGAAGTGGACACCAGCATCCCTTTCAGTTCTTTGTGATTTGGTAGGCTTGTGCCGTAGTGTTTCTGTATATGGGCTGCTTATCTCCGCGGAGCGGGAAGTTTTCTTCCCGCTCCGCTTTTGTATTTATGTCTTTTCTTAAAATTTGCCAAAAAATCCATAATAGGTTAGTATTTGGGAACTATGGTAAACCACATGAGACATACGCGGGCACATACCGCGAATCGCAGAAGCCACCATGCCCTGTCCAAGCCAGGCTTGGCTATTGACGATGCAGGCAATGCTACACTAAGGCATCATATGAACCCTGTTACCGGCATGTACCGCGGCAAGCAGATCATCGATGTGAACAAGAAGACCGCAGTCAAGGCAAAGGCAGAAAAGGTTAAGTAACCTTGCTGCTTGTTGGTAATTAGATTGTTGCCGTATTTGTTTTGTGATACACTCTTAGCAAGCTATAACTATGGCAAACAGGCACCTTTCCAGATCAGTGGTTCTCCAAACACTCTTTGAGTGGGATTTTATGAGTCTCACGAGAGATAGAGCGCTGTCTGCCCTCACTCGCAATATCGTCGAATTCGCACCTGATATGGGCGATGAGTCGTTTATGACACATTTGTTCGACGGTGTCGTTTCCAAACATTCTGACTTGGACAACATAATATCCAAAGCTGCACCAGAATGGCCTCTGGCCAAGATATCGAACGTGGACCGCAACGTGCTCAGGCTTGGACTCTATGAGCTGCTGTTTGCAGAGCGCAAAGAAGTCCCACCCAAGGTTGCGATAAATGAAGCGATAGAGCTTGCGAAGACATTTGGCGGAGAGAATTCTGGCAAATTCGTCAACGGTGTACTCGGTGCTGTGTACAAAGAAATAGGTGAACCCGGCAAAGAAGAGGTCTCTAAACGTAAAAAGATCGAGGACATTCCATTTGAAAAGATGCCGATACAGAAGCTCGTAGGTGGAGTCATATACGCCGAACACGAAGATCAGATCTACCTCGCACTAGTACATGATGTGTTTGGACATTGGACTCTTTCCAAAGGTAAGGTCAGACCAGAGGAAGATGTCTATGATGCGTTAGTGCGCAAAGCCAAGGAGGAGACAGGTTTAGAAGTTACAAGGGAAGACGAGCTTGGTAACAACGAATATGTTGCCTCTGACCCAACACTCGGCAAGATCCGCAAGCAGGTCCACTACTTCCTCGCCAAAGCTGAATACAAAGAACTGCATTTGGAAAAGAAAGGCGGACTCGACGATGCCAAATGGTTCCTAATGTCCGAGATAGTTGACCTAAATCTATACAATGATATTGTGCCTATATTTACCAAAGCCGTAAACATATTACTAACGAAAGACCATGAAAGAAATCAAAGAATTCGAAGCAACACTGCAGAATAAATTTACAGACAAGAATCTACTAGAACAGGCCTTTATCCATAGGTCATATTTGAATGAGAACAGAAATGTAAGCAGGGAGCATAACGAGCGCCTAGAATTCCTGGGTGATGCAGTGCTCGAGCTAGTAGTCACTCGCTACCTATACGACAGATATCCCGAAAAGCCCGAGGGAGATCTCACCGCACTCCGCTCGGCTCTCGTAAACGCTGTAACACTTTCCCAAGTAGCAAGCGAATTACGTGTTAACGACTATATACTGCTTTCCAAAGGCGAGGCCAAGGACATGGGTAGGGCTCGCAACTATATACTCGCAGATGCGCTCGAAGCGATCATCGGGGCGATTTACCTGGACCAGGGCTACGACAATGCAGAGAAATTTATACACAAGAATATAACTGTGCGTATCGATGAAATAGTAAAGAAAAAGTTGTGGATCGATTCTAAAAGTAAATTCCAGGAAATAGCTCAGGAGCGCGTCGGTATCACACCAGCGTATCGCACAGTGCGGGAATCAGGTCCAGACCATGACAAGATTTTCACAGTTGGACTCTACCTCGCGGACAACCTCGTATCCGAAGGGTCTGGTAAAAGCAAGCAAGAAGCCGAACAAGAAGCCGCGAGGGTTGCGCTGCATGATAGCAAATGGAAGTAGGTCGCTCGGATTATTGTCTCGCGGAACACGAAAATTATTTGCTAATAATTTTCTCTGTCCGGCGCCGTCGCGCCTCCCAGGTTTCCGCTCGACAACAATCCTCGCTCAGATGTAAAAACTACAGAGGTGCTGTGTTATAATCATCTTATGAATAACAAAAGATATTGGTTGAGGGGAGGAATAGCAGGACTTGTCTTTAATGCGATATTTACTTTACCTGGAATTATTATTGGCATTTTTGCGCATGATGTCAGCGATGCATTCGGAACGGTTGCCGAAAAGATCTTCAATTTCTTTGGTACGATTTTACTCTACATTCCTTTAGGAAAAGAAGGTTTTCAGTTTCCTCTTTTGTTTGTCATTAGTTTCGGGTTTACCTCTATTGTCGGAGCGGTTATTGGCTGGATTTACGGAAAGATTAAAAATAGAAACAATACTAACTAATTTAAAGGGATCGAAATCGACCACTTTAAAACCCATCGAATTCGATGGGTTTATCCCTCTCCTGCATTTAGGAGAGGGATCGAGACGTAGTCCGAGGGTGAGGTAGTATGGTATTATTATTTCATGTATCTCAAATCCCTCGAAATCAACGGCTTCAAGTCATTTGGCAAGAAAGTGGCCTTGGAATTTACTTCACCCATTACATCTGTGGTGGGGCCGAATGGTTCCGGCAAGAGTAATGTTGCAGAGTCATTTAGGTTTGTACTCGGAGAGCAGTCGATGAGGTCCATGCGTGGCAAACGTGGAGAGGATCTGATATTTAATGGGTCGGATGCAGGTCAGCAGAGTCTGTCTAGACTGAACCGTGCATCGGTCAAGCTTGTTTTCGACAATAGTAAAAAAATCCTACCAATCGATTTCGACGAAGTATCGCTCGAGCGCGTTGTGCATCGAGATGGCGTCAATGAATATTTCCTCAACGGATCCCAGGTTAGACTCAAAGACATTCAGGAATTGCTCTCCCATGCCCATATCGGGTCATCGGGACATCACATCATCTCCCAAGGTGAAGCAGACCGGATACTGAGTGCCAATACCAAAGAGCGCAAGAGTATGCTTGAAGACGCTCTGGGGTTGAATGTATTCCAGAACAAGAAGCTAGAGAGTCAGAGGAAGCTAGAGAAGACTACAGAGAACATAAAGCAGGTAGAATCCCTACGAAGGGAGCTCGCACCACATTTGAAATTCCTCGGCAAACAGATGGAAAAGGTGGAGAAAGCCGAGACACTCCGAGCCGACCTCCGCCAGATCTACAAAGAATATTTGAAAAGGGAAGAATTGTATTTAATGAATTCCAAATCCTCTATCGAAGCTGAATTGTCTAACCCCGAATCAGAATTAGCAGAGCTTGCGGGCAGGATAGAAATGATCCGCAAATCGCTAACTGTATCCGAAGGTGAGAATGCCCCCAAACTCGAGCTTATAGAAGCAGAGCGCAAGTTCCGTGAGAAGCAAAATGAAAAGCAAAAGCTGTCGCACTCTATAGGACGTCTAGAAGGTGAGTTGTCATCATTACATAGGATGATCGAACGCAGTCAGAGGCAGGTAGAGGAAGAGAGTCACCACATAGTTCCGCTAGTAGAGATAGAGAAAATAGTAAGAGAAATAAACCAAGATTTCGAAAAAGCCGAGAAGGAAAACTCTATAGAATTGTTTAAGTCTGCATTTGGCAAGATGCGTGATGTATTCAACAACTTCATAAGTAATCACAAAGTAAAACCAGTCGTAAGCAGTGGAGAGAATTATCAAGAAGAAATGGATAAGCTGCAAAAAGAGAAAGAAAGAACACTTCTAGATCTAGAGCGGGTAGGTAGCGAGGAGCAGGAATTGCAATCGAAGATAAGGTCGCTCAATCATGAAATAGAGGTAAAAAGTAAAGACAACCTCGATGCTGAGCGAGAAATGTTCCAGATCATGTCTAGACAGAACGAGCTACAGAGCCAGACCAACCTGCTCCGATCCAAAAAAAACCAGCTCGCTCTCGAACACGACGAATGGAAAAGGGAAGTGAACGAGGCGTATGTGCTCATCGGTCGGGAGATTATGGAATACGAATCATTGCAGATCGAATACTCTAACGAGGATCGTAGCATCCAGCACGATAGACGTAGACAGATAGAGAAGGTCAAGATCCGCATAGAAGAGCTAGGTATCGGTGGTATAGAAGAGCTGACCAAAGAATATAGAGAAGCGCAGGAGCGTGATGGATTCCTAGCGCGCGAAGTGGTAGATCTGGTCGCTTCGGGTGATGATCTCCAGATACTCATAAAGGACCTCGAAGAAAAGATAAATACAGAGTTCAAGTCAGGTATAGAAAAGATAAATACAGAATTCCAGAAATACTTCGAGCTCCTGTTTGGTGGAGGCAAGGCATCTCTCAAGGTTGTAAGGGAAGAAGCCTCCGACGCTGAAGCTATGGAGGCCGAGGGAGGCTTGCCCGCCGAAGCTTCAGCGAAGGCGGGGATTGATATCTCAGTAGATCTGCCAAAGAAGAAAGTGAAAGCACTTATGATGCTCTCTGGCGGCGAAAGGGCACTGACGTCTATCGCACTGCTGTTTGCCATGTCGCAGGTCAATCCTCCGCCGTTTATAATCCTCGACGAGACTGATGCCGCGCTCGACGAGGCCAATTCCAAGAAATATGGCGACATGATCGAAGCTCTAGCCAAGTACTCCCAGCTCATCGTGATCACCCACAACCGCGAAACTATGTCTCGCGCGGGCATTATCTACGGAGTTACTATGATGTCTGGGCTTTCCAAGCTCCTCTCTATCAAATTCGACGAAGCTGTTGCTGTAGCTAAGTAATTTTATTTGATTCAGACTGCATTAGCTCAAAATCCAGAGACTTCTTGTCGAGGTCGGCCTTGATTAGCTTCATGCGGACTTTGTCGCCGAGAGTGATCTTGTTACCGGTTTTCTCACCTATAACCGCATAGATCTTCTGATCGAGGAAGTAGCTATCGTCTTTCATGTCTTTTAGCCTGATCATACCTTCGGCCTTGGTTTCGTCCTCCTCGACATATACACCCCATTCGGTCACACCTGATATCACACCATTTAGCTCTGCACCTATTCGTGGTGCCCAGTATTCTACTTGCTTGTATTTGATACTCGCTCTCTCGGCTTCGCTCGCAGATATCTCGCGTTCGGTAGATGATGCAGCATCTGCGGCAAACTGTGCCACGTCTCCGTTGTCGAACTTCTCTCCATGTAGATATCCGTATAGGATTCTGTGCACTAGTAGGTCAGGGTACCTGCGGATCGGGGAGGTAAAGTGGGTGTAATATTCGAATCCCAGTCCGAAATGTCCGCTGTTCTCTGTAGAATAGATAGCCTTGGACATGGACCTTACACCGGCGGTCTTTATGAGGTTTTCCTCGGGCTTGCCTTCGACTTGCTTGAACAATACATTCAGGTCCCTGCCGTTTACGTTGCCTTCTTTGTCTGTGGGTAGGTTGTAGCCGAGTGCGCGTACAAGTGATATGAAGTCTTTGATCTTGTCCACATTTGGAGACTCGTGGATGCGGTACATGAGTCCTTCTATCTTGTCTTTGACATGGGTATCTTTCTCAAATATATACTGTGCAACTTCCCGGTTGGCGAGTAGCATGTATTGTTCGATCATCTTGTGAGTATCTAGCCTCTGCTTCTTTACGACACTTAGCGGAACGCCTTTATCGTCTAGTACGAACCTAACTTCGTCCTGCTCGAACGATATCGCTCCGGCTTCTGCGTTCTGTTTGATATAGATCTTGGCGATCTTGTTCATGAGGTTCAGAGTGTCACTATACTCAGCTGCAGGATTATCGATAGATTCCTGAGCGTTTTCATATGTAAATCTCTTGTCAGAGTAAATGACGGTTTTCGTAAATCTCCTGCTGTAGACTCGGCCACTATCATCGATCTCAAATATCGCACCAAATGCTAGTCGGTCTTCGTGTGGGTTCAGTGAGCAGATACCGTTCGATAGGGCATGTGGAAGCATCGGGATTGTGCGGTCGACTAGGTATACCGAGCAGCCACGCTTGCGGGCTTCGTCATCGAGGTGGGTGCCAGGACGTACGTAGTGTGATACATCAGCGATGTGTACGCCGATCTCGTAGTGACCATTCTCCAACTTTTTGAATGAAAGCGCATCGTCGAAGTCTTTGGCGTCTTTGGGATCTATTGTAAATGTGAGAGTCTCGCGGAAGTCTTCTCGGTTCTCCATATCACTATCTTTGAGCGGGAATGCATTTTTCTCGAATTTGTCTGCCTCTGCTGCAACCTCTCCTGGGAATCCAGAGTCGAATCCTTTCTCGAGAATGATAGACTCCATCTCAGTATTGTGTTCTCCGGCCTTACCTATTATTTTCACCAGTTTGCCCACAGGGCTTTTCCCAGCTACCCATTCGACTATCTCTACCTGGACTTTGTCACCTTGGAATATCTTGGGCAGTCCAGGGGAGAGGAATATATCCGTATACATTTTCTTGTCATCGGTCACTACCCAGACGGCCTTGGGGTCAGATACATCGGCAGTGCCTACGAACACGGTCTTGGCTCTGTTTACTATCTTTGTGACTTTGCCTTGGGATCGGTTAAATATCTTTTCTTTGAGTATTTCTACTTCGACTGTGTCTCCGTGGAGAGCGGTGTTGAGGCTCTCTGTCTGGACCATGATGTCTTCATCTCGGTCGCGTTTTTCGCCCACTTTGGCAAGTGATACGAATCCTACACCTTTGCTGTTTATGGCTATAGTGCCCTGTACTGTCGTTTCTTGTGATTTATTCATATTCTAGCTATTATATACTAAATTTGGGGATTAGTTGATGGTATAATGTTTGGCATGCCCGAAGGTATATCAAAACCAGCCTACCAAGAGATAGAATCTCCGCGATTGCTTACTCCCGAAGAGCTTGCAGCAAAGAAGCAGGAGATGTTTGATCATATTTTGCAATCATATCCTAAACTGCAGCATTTAAGATTAAGTTTGATTGAAATGGTGGCAGAGCATTCGATAGACGATGCTTTGGTTTTGCTAGAAGAAGAAAGAAAGGTTCATGGATTTCATAAACATAGAGATTTTTTCTATACCATTCTTTGTACGGGCGCTATCAAGCATCATAAAGTACTTTTTGATAAATTAAAAAATCGAGCAAGTGAGTTGCTGGATGAGTTCGGGCACGATGTCACAGAATTGGGTACACCGGGATTAAATGCTATTTGTGGTACAGTTGACCGAGTAAAAAATATAGTTTTTAGTCAGAGGTCAAGTGATGAACAAGAATATTTTGAAAAGCATATAAGTCCATACTATTCCGAACTTCTTCGTCAGAAAAAGATCAAACACATAGAAACGGAAATGCCGAAAATGACAGGAGAGGCAGAGCAAACTGATGCACAGGAGAAGGCTATAGAGCTCCTCGAGCAGATGTATCAGATGTCGCAGGGCAAGCAGAGACCGCTCGATGTGGTATTTGATATAAAGAAAAAAAGTGCAGAGAAAGGACTAAAGAGCGAAATTGCCGAAGCGATGGAAAAGGAAGTTTACAGTGATGTAGAGGTATTCTGGGATGAGGAAAGCGAAGAGTATAAGGTGAAAGGGAGGAAAGTGGGTAGTGAGAAGTTGGAAGTGGGTAGAAAAGAAGAAAAGAAAGAAGGGAAAGTGGATTGGGAAAAAGAGCCAAAGATGGAGGTGTGGCCAGGCATAACTAGAAAGATTTTGTTTAAAAGAGATGATAAACCGTCTTTAAGGATGCGTGATCAACAAATTGTAGACTTTATAAACAGTAAAGAATATACAGTCATTGATAATGAGGTTTTGAGCAGGAAATTTGCAATGAATATCTATGAATGGGTGTATAGTCCAAAAAAGGGTGAAAAAATCTCCCACCTCACCCTCGTCGGCGGCAAACCGGCGTATGTGGTGGAGGATACGAATGGTAAATTTAATAAGGTGATGGTTGGAGATAAGGAGATTGCTTCCGGTTCAGAATATAAATATGAACGACTATTTGATCTGAGAGGAAAAGTCGTTATTTCTGGCGTCAATCATTTATCGAGAGCCTTATCTTTTCCTTTTGGGGATGGTTTAATATATTTCGATCCCACACCTGAATCTGTAATTGATGTCCAGCCCTATGGCACCGATGACTTCGTGGCGGTGGGGTATCTCGATGGGAAGCCGGTTGCTTATACCAAGGACAAGAAATATGATTTGGAACCGAATATAGGGAAGATAAAAAAGTTAGAAACTAGCGGGATTCCTAAAGTTCTTTTCGAACATGGCTACCAGTTGCTTGATGGAAACCTAGGTTCAAATGATTGTTGCGATTTTTTCGAAAACGGATCAGTTCAAACCAATGTAGATAACGCATATACAGTCTGGATGAATGGTAAAAAGCTTTGCAGAATCCCACAATCTGATTGGGAGTATCATTCTATCAAAGTAATAGATGGAATTCCTTTTGTCACATTGATGCCTCGTGGTTTAGGAACCTATTTTGTGACTAGGTTGAATACTGATGATGGTGCAAAAAGCTTTGCAAAAAAACCTTCATTATCTTTCGATGGTGAGCCCCAAATCATCGAGCAGAATGACAAAGTGGTTTTCGCTGGAATGCAGAATGGGGTTTTCAAGACATTTGAATGGACCCGCCCTTCATCTGCTGCCTCAGAAGTGGACGGGCAAGAAGCAAAAAAAGAAGAAAAAGGAGAAGGGGAGATATTGGACTGGAGCGATTTAACGCAAATAAACCAGCAGGTGGGAATAGACATTGCGGTCTTAGAATTGATAAAGAAACCTGACGCTGAAAAGATTTCGTTTTACTTAAATAATCTAGGTCGAAATCAAAACTTGAAAGAAAAAGCGAAAAATATTCTTTCTCGCAACCCATACATAGCCAAGATGATGACCGGGATGCTACAGCAAAAGCCAGAAATGTTTCTAGATACCATGACAGCTGTACCGGACAAGACTGACAGGATCTATGTGGATTATCTCTTGGGACTTCTAGTACCCGAACTCCACCAAGCCAAAATGAGGGAGAGGAATAGCTTGGGGAATAGTTTATATAGTACAAGAGCATATGAAAGAGAAAGCGCCCTCTCACATCTCGTTAGTAATGAGTATTCAGAGATAGCTGGTGGAGATCCAACGCACGGATTCGACAAAGAAATATTTAGAGTGAATGATAATTCTGGAGAAATTTATGCTACAGGGATTTATTGGAAATACAATCATGATTCTGGCAGGTTCAGCAAAATGCCTATTAACTATGATAATACCAGAGTTGGATCTGCGACTGAAATTACAGCAGAAATTCCGATACCGAGCAATATGGCACATACCATAAACCTACCACGTAGAATTGGCGCAAATGTGATCAGAGAAAGAGCAAAGATAATTTATACGGATGGTAAAGAAGAAAAGATAGATATAAAAATAAACGAATATGGTGAAGACACTGCGAGGGTGGTATGGAAGCCTGGTATGAAGTCACTCGTCTATAGCCAGGAAGTTCCTGATGCTCCGTATATTCCATCAGATATCACTGCAGTAGAATACCAGAGGGAAACAGAAGGTATGGACAAGGAACCGATAGTGGAGCTCGCTCCAGAGGACGAATATTTTGTAAAAAGTTTGGAGAAGATGACGCCCAGAGAGAAATTATATGCAATAGAATATTATGTACAAACTAATTCATATTATGATTTCAAAAATGGTGAAGTGATGCGGGAGAAGATGGGTTTGAAGCCGGATGAATTGGTCTCATTTATGCAGATTCGCGCCAAAGAATTGGGCCATGATACTAAAATGAACAAGAGATACGCCGGAGTCTGCGATGATTTCAAGCTTATCACTACAGCACTTATGAGGAGGGCAGGCTTGGCTTCAGGTGCAATAGATGGATCGCGACCCAAAAACGGTGTTGCAACAATAGGTGATGCTCACGGCATGTCTGGCGCGCTATGGCCAACAGAAAAAGGATTCAAGGTAGTACCTATCGACGGTACTCCAAGTGAAGGCGCAACTCCAGAAGAAACCGAAATGCTAAAGGAGATTAGATTTGCTACGCTCGCGGAAAGAGAAAAAAGAGTAGTTGAGTTAGAAAAAGTTGAAGCAGGTGAAGTATTAAAGATGCTAGATGAGATCGAAGAGAAGTTGGGTGGTGAAAATGGTGATAAGTTAGAAGGGCTAATAAACGGCGAGCTAGAGAAGATGCTCAATGTAGTGCTCAAGCATCAGGTCAAGTCCGAGCATGTGGCGGTTATAGACAGGCTGTTTGGCGCGGCGAGGTTCGCGGGCATACCAGTATTTAGTGATGATTTGGAGGATCAAGCAAAGGTCAGGAAGTATATAGAATCCGAAGTCAGGTCGGAAAACACTCGAAGGAAAAGACAAAGCGAAAGGGTGTTTGCAGGGACGGATCTCTTTGATATTTTCCATAAATTCCTAGAGAAGCAGGGCGGAGATATGAACAAAGTTGATACTGTTATCAGGATCATGGAGCCAAGTCTGGGCAAGGTGGAGAAAAGGGCTCTAAAGCTACTATCTAGGTATCTCAAGGCTGAAAAGATGAAGAGATCAGGTTAAATTAACGGTAAATTTGACGCTATAACAACTATCTGTTATCATAACCCAATGTTAAAAATTAGATTACAAAGAGTAGGAAGGAAGCACATCCCGGTATTCCGCGTGGTTCTGACTGATTCCAAAAACTCTACCAAAAGCGGCAAATTTATCGAAATCCTCGGTTCCCATGATCCTCGCAAGGAGGGCAGTACCGTACTAAATGCAGAAGCGATCAAGTCATGGATGAGCAAGGGCGCCCAGGTGTCTGACACTCTTCACAATTTGCTCATAAGCAACAAAGTGATCGAAGGCAAGAAAGTAAACGCTTTGCCAAAGAAAACTCCCCAGAAGAAAGCTACGGCAGCTGCCTAGTTATTGCTCGATAACCATCGGAAGATTCTCTGTGTGGACTTCTTCTATATGCTCACCTGTATGAACTAGCTTGAAGTGGTAGAATGGGTTCGACATGATAGCTAGCGCGATAGATGTAGATAGTATAGAAACATTTCTAAATGTAATGTTGATCGAGTGGAAGTCAAATATAAATATACCAAGTAGGAGCCCAGATGCAGCGATCGATGGCAGGAATATCTTCCAGCCTGATATGAGCCACAGACCTATTATGACTTCACCTACACCCCATGTGAGGAGTAGTATGTCATCAGCGACCATAGACCGCATGAACCCGGGGAAGTACGCGAGCCATGGATCTGGGTTGATGAATGCAGACACTGCAGCAAAGAGGAATGTGAATGCCACACCGAATCGCAGGAGAAACCAAACAATTTTTATTTCTTGTGGATTTTGCATATGGATAAATATTATCACACGTGATAGAATTATGGAACAGTTATCAAGTAATGAAAAAAAATGGAAAGAGAACAAGATGCAAAATTTCTAGAATATGTTATCAAAGCACTAGTAGATAATGCTGATGCCGTAAAGATTGGCCGTACAGTGGATGAAATGGGGGTACTTATGACGCTTACTGTAGACCCTGCTGACATGGGCAAGATTATCGGCAGGCAGGGCAACACCGCCAAGGCTATCAGAACACTTCTCCGCGTGGTGGGGATGAAAAACAACGCGAGAGTCAATCTCAAGATCAACGAACCCGAAGGCGGCATGAAGATGGAATCCGCTCAGAACGGCTCTAAATCAGTCGACGAAGCAATGGCGGATTTAAATCTGTAAGATTTAAATCCAATTAAATAGACAACCTGATAAACAAATTCTTTCCTTGCGGAAGAATTTGTTTTGTTGTAATGTATATCTAGAAACAAACAAACCAAAATTAAATATGGCCAGTGAATTATATCCTGATACCAAACCAGTTTATCCAATAGACTTACCGTTCGATGTGGTCAACGCTGCTTTAGCCGAATCCGGATTACATAAAGTTGCAGAAGGAATCTATGCTTTCATCAAAAGAAAAAAAAGTAAACTTAGAGCAAAAGTAATTTACGACCGAACACTATGGCAACCAGATACAACATTTTCTTCTGGTCATGATCACGAGCTCTATCAAACATTTGAGATGATTATAGAAGCAGATCCTACCAATAAATATGAGCTCAGAGCCAGGATTATGCATTTTTTCAAACCCCGTGCAGAGAGCTTGAAAGTTTTGGATTATCCGGTAGGTATTAAGCTCATTGGCCCAGCAGAGAAAACAGCCTAATACTGATTCTTGCTGTTGGCATTTTATTTATGACATTTCATGTAGTTACATTATTTCCGACTAGCCTAGACTCATATATAAATGAGTCTATTTTGGCGCGTGCGCAGAAGGACAAGCTTATTAAAATCAAATTTTATAATCCGCGAGACTTTGTAAAGCCGACCAAAAGCCAAAAAGCAAACGAGAATCCCTATCTCCGAGTAGATCACAAGCCATATGGCGGCGGACCAGGTATGATCATTCAAGCGGAACCTATCATCAAAGTTCTGTCCAAAATTCTAAGTAAAATAAAAAAGGTAAAGATAATCCATCTAAGTCCAAGCGGGGAAAAGTTCACAACAGAATATGCCAAGTATGCTGCTAAAAAGTATAAGGATATAATCATCATCTGCGGTCGCTACGAGGGCATCGATGCAAGGATAAAGAAAATATTTAAGGGAGATGAAATATCAGTAGGGGACTATGTGCTCACGGGCGGGGAGTTGCCAGCGATGATTATGATAGACTGTATCTCGAGGCAGATTCCTGGTGTCCTCGGGGATATCGCATCACTCGAAGAGTCCCGCGCAGCATCAGCGGATGTCTATACCAGACCAGAAGTGATAAAGTATAAAAGTAGAAATTACAAAGTTCCCGAAGTCCTATTATCAGGCAATCATAAACTAATAGAAGAATGGCGAAGAGGTCAAAGGTAGGGAAATTCGTCCCCGGCGGATACAGATTGAAAGTAAAAAGAGCAACCCCGGGTGCAGGGCTGGGGCTGTTTGCGGTAGAGGAGATCCCCAAAGGTAAATGCATCATCGAATACGTAGGCCGGGTGATAAGCAAAGCCGAAGAATACACGATCGTAAGCAAATATTTATTTGAAATACACTCGAGGAAGACTATAGACGGCAAGGCCCGCTCCAACACCGCGCGCTATGTGAACCATTCGTGCCGGGCCAATGCCGAGCCAGAGGTGAGGAACCATCGAGTATATATAATGAGCAAAAGGAAAATCAAACCTGGCGAAGAAATCACTTATGATTATGGCAAGGAATACTGGAAAGAATACATCAAGCCACACGGATGTAGGTGCGAGAAGTGCAAGGAAAAAATATGGTAAAATAGCACTATGCACAAACCTACAGACAATTCTCGGGACAAATTTAGTGCGGTGTGGGTATCGCATTCGTCAATGGGGGATTTCATCAAATGCCCGAGGCTCTATTATCTGCACAATGTTTATAAGAACAGCTCGAGACGCAAGATCAACATCACATCTCCCGCACTCGCGCTCGGTGTCGCTGTCCACGAAGTTCTGGAACCACTGTCATGGATCAAGTCAGAAGACAGGATGAAGGTGGATTTCAAAAGCGAATTTGATAAGGCTTGGAAGCCAGTCTCTGGTAAATTGGGCGGCTTCCGGAGTGTCGAGGAGGAAGCCGCCCAGAAAGAGCGCGGTTGGAAGATGATCGAGAGGGTGCTCGCACATCCGGAACCACTTCTTATTCCTACATTGAGGATGGGGGAGAGTCGCGAAGATCTACCAAATTTCTTCATTACACCAGAAGATAATATTATTTTATGCGGCAAGGTAGACTGGCTCCAATACAACGCACATGATGACAGCATTACCATACTGGATTTCAAGACTGGCAAATACGACGAGAACGAGGACTCACTACAGCTACCTATCTATACATTACTAGTCAGTCATTTCAAAAGCAGACCGATATCAGGTGCCTCATACTGGTACCTCGACCGTGATGATGCTCCCAAACACAAGCCACTGCCCACGAAAGATGAGGCATTCGAAAAGGTAATAAAAGTCGCTAGACAGGTGGCCGCCACTAGGGCTTCTGGGGTCATGGAATGCCCAAATGGAAAAGAAGGTTGTAGGGAGTGTAAACCATTCGAAAAGATCCTCCGTGGCGAGGCAGAGCATGTCGGGGTGGGTGGGTATAACCAGGATTTGTATATTATATAAGCCTATGCTATAATCTGCAGGATTGTAATGAATGAGTTATGGGCAATCACATTACCCCTCGCGTGTCTATAATTTAATATTTCATATGCATAAATCTATCAGTAAATCTTCTGGGGGCAGAGAGAAGAAGTTTTTCGGTAAATTCAAGAAGCCGTACATCGAGATCCCGAACCTAGTGATCGGTCAGAATAATTCATTCAAATGGTTACGTGAAAAGGGTCTAAATGACGTACTGTCTGAATTCACTGCTATCAAGGACTATTCCGGCAAGAAATTCGAGCTATCGTTTACAGACTTCACACTTGAAGATGCCAAATACGATGAATGGCATGCCAAAGAAAACAAGCTGTCTTTCGAGGCATCGCTCAAGGTAAACGTGAGACTGGTAAACAAGATAGCTGGTACGACCAAGGAGCAAGAGATATTTATGGCTGACCTACCGCTCATGACGAGGAATGGTACATTTATAATAAACGGTATCGAGCGTGTGATCGTCCCACAGCTAGCTAGATCATTCGGTATTTTCTTTACCGAGAATGAAGTCCGTGGCAAGAGATACTTCGGTGCCAAGATAATCCCATCCCGTGGAACATGGATCGAAGTAGAAACCGAGTCAGATGATGCAGTATATGTACGCATAGACAAGAACCGTAAATTCCCGATCACCACACTACTGCGCGCACTCGGTGCAGCGACAGATGACGATATCCTCGCACTGTTTGCAGGAGATCCAGAGGCCAAACACGGCATAGAGGTAACCCTGGCCAAAGATCCCGTCAAGACTCCGAACGATGCATATATAGAGATATACAAACGCCTAAGGGACGGCGACCTAGCTACAGTAGACAATGCGAGAGAGTTTGTTAAATCCATATTTGATGCAGAGAGATACGACCTACACCGCGTAGGACGATACAGATTCAACAAACGTTTCGGCAAGTCACTCGAAGAAAAAGACCTCGAGAGATTCACTCTATCTGTAGACGACCTAGTCACCACTATTTCTCATTCGATCAAACTCAACCACACTCCTGATGCTGTGCCAGACGATATCGACCATATGGGATCACGACGCGTCCGATATGTAGGAGAAATGCTCCAGGGCAAGATCCGTGTAGGTATGGCCCAGATGAAGCGCAATATTCAGAACCGCATGTCGACTATAGATACCGACGCGATACTGCCTGTGCAGTTCATCTCCCCACGGCCACTACAGGCTCGTATCAAAGAGTTTTTCACTACCAACCAGCTTTCACAATTCATGCAGCAGGAGAATGCTCTAGCCGAGCTCGAGCACATGAGGACCATATCTGCCCTAGGTCCCGGTGGACTATCACGTGAGCGCGCTGGGTTCGAAGTCCGCGATGTACATCCATCTCACTACGGCCGCGTATGTCCAATACATACTCCCGAGGGTCAGAACATCGGACTTATCCTCCGCCTATCAGCTTATGCTAGGACCAACGAGTTCGGCATGATCGAGACTCCGTATGTCAAGGTAAAGAATGGCAAGATCACTGGCGAAGTCGTATACATGAACGCTCTCGAAGAAGAGAAATACAACATTGCTCATGCATCTATCAACTACGACGATAAAGGCAATATAACAGACCAGGAAGTAGAGGTACGTCAGTCAGGCGGCAAGCCGGCGGTAGTTCCTGCTGCAGATGTTCACTATATGGACGTGGCTACGAACCAGCCATTTGCGATCACTACATCTATGATCCCGTTCCTCAACCACGATGACGCGAACCGCGCACTCATGGGATCCAACATGCAGAAACAGGCAGTGCCGTGTATCATCCCAGAAGCACCATACGTGGCTACGGGTATTGAGGAGCGTGCTATCGAAGACACCGGACGTATCATCACATCAGATGCAGATGGTAGCGTATCCCGGGTAGATGCGCGTAGCATCACCGTTACAGATACCAAAGGCAAAGACCACAAATACCCACTAGTACGATTCAGTAGAACCAACGGATTTACTTCATTCCACCAGCGCCCTACAGTTGACCTCGATCAGAAGGTCAAGAAAGGTGACCTACTAGCTGACATGTCGGTATCTGACCACGGCCAGATGTCACTCGGTCAGAACGTACTTGTAGCATTTATGACTTGGTCTGGATCCAACTACGAGGATGCGATCATTCTCTCAGAGAGACTGGTAAAGGAAAGTAAATTTACATCAATACACCTAGAAGAATTCGTAGTAAATGTTCGCGATACCAAACTAGGACCCGAAGTCACCACATGTGACATCCCTAACGTAGGTGAGCTCAAGCTAAAGAACCTCGATGCAGATGGAATCATTCGCGTTGGTGCAGAAGTTCGCGCAGGGGATATACTAGTGGGCAAAGTAACTCCAAAAGGGGAAACCCAGCTCACACCAGAAGAGAGATTGCTCCGATCAATATTTGGCGAGAAGGCCAAAGATGTGAAAGACACTTCCAAGCGCATGGAATCTGGTAAGCGTGGTCGTGTTATCGGTATCAAGGTATTTTCCAGAGAGCGTGGAGACAAGCTAGAATCAGGAATTATCAAGAGAATTCATATTGAAATTGCACAGCTCCGCAACATATCAGTAGGAGACAAGCTAGCGGGACGTCACGGTAACAAAGGTGTAATCTCCCGTATTCTACCAGTCGAAGACATGCCATACATGGAAGACGGCACACCGATCGACATGATACTTACACCGCTTGGAGTACCGTCTCGTATGAATCTCGGACAGATTCTCGAACTTCACCTAGGTATGGCTGCAGCGAAGCTCAACTACCAGGCTATCGTTCCACCGTTCGCAGGAGCAACAGATACCGAGATCAAGCAGGAGTTGGTCAAAGCGGGTCTCCCAGAAGACGGCAAGATACAGCTCTATGACGGTCGCGATGGACAGGCATTCCAGCAGAGGACAGCTGTAGGATACATGTACATCCTCAAACTACATCACATGGTAGAAGACAAGATTCACATGCGATCTATCGGACCGTACTCGCTCATCACCCAGCAGCCACTCGGAGGCAAGGCGCAAAACGGAGGTCAGAGGTTCGGAGAAATGGAGGTGTGGGCGCTTCTCGGTCATGGAGCAGCATATACACTACGAGAAATGCTTACTTATAAATCAGATGACATCGTAGGACGCAGCGAGGCATTTGACTCGATAGTCAAAGCAGAGAGGATCGAAGCTCCGAATGTCCCAGCATCATTCCATGTAGTGCTCAGCACTTTGCGAGGACTAGCACTCGATGTCGATTTGAAACGCGAAGGCCAAATAGTCGAAAGGTCAAAGAAAAAGCGCGAGGATTTCCAAAACTAATAATATAATTATATGAGCATGAAAAACACAATCAAAGATCTAAACGATTTCGACTCCATCTCACTCAAAGTGGCTTCACCTGAGCGAATACTCGAATGGTCATACGGAGAAGTCACCAAACCAGAAACGATGAACTACCGAACTCAGCGTAGCGAGAAGAACGGCCTATTTGACGAGAAAATATTTGGACCTGATAAAGACTATGAATGTTACTGTGGCAAATACCGTGGCATCAGGTACAAGGGAATTCTTTGTGAGAAATGTGGAGTAGAAATCACACGTTCTATAGTACGCAGAGAGCGTATGGGACATATTGGGCTCGCTACACCCGTCGCGCACATCTGGTTCCTACGAAGCATGCCTTCTAGACTCGGACTAATCCTCGGCATGTCAGGAGGGGACTTGGAGAAAGTAGTTTACTTTGCTGGGTACCTCATCACGGAGGTATTCGAAGACGAGCGTACACGATTCCTCGCAGACCTAGACTCAGAATACAAGTCAAAGGTAAAATCACTTCAGGACGAGAAGACCAAAGACGCTATCAAAGACCTCCTCCTCGAAACGAGGAAAGAGATAGAGAGCATCCAACAAGGGGTTGTACTAGACGAAGTCCAGTATCATAAATATTCACTAAAGTACGGCACGCTATTTGATGCATCTATCGGAGCAGAAGCTCTGTACAGGATCTGCAAGAGTCTCAACCTCGCAGAATTGCTAGGGAACCTCGAAGCTTCGGTAGACAAGTCCACAGCAGGAGAGAGAGACAAATTGAACAAGAGAATAGGACTTATCAAGTCGATGCTTTCATCAGGTGTTCGCCCAGAGTGGATGTTCCTCACACAGCTACCAGTTATCCCAGCCGGACTAAGACCGATGGTAACACTCGAAGGTGGACGTCATGCTACATCAGATGTAAACGACCTCTACCGCCGTGTGATCAACAGAAACAACCGCTTGAAGAAGCTTATTGAAATCCATGCACCAGACGTGATCCTACGTAACGAGAAGAGAATCCTACAGGAAGCCGTAGATGCTCTAGTCGACAACTCTATGAGACAGGGTGCTGCAGCAACCGCAGGAGCCAACCCCCTACAGCGTCGACCGCTCAAGTCACTCGCAGATAACCTCAAGGGCAAGCGAGGACTGTTCCGCGGAAACCTCCTAGGAAAGCGAGTAGACTATTCTGGACGTTCCGTGATCGTCGTGGGTCCTACTCTGGCGCTTGACCAGTGTGGTCTTCCGAAGCATATGGCTCTAGAATTATTCAAGCCATTTGTAATATCAGGACTTCTCCAGCGAGAGTTGGCATTCAACATCCGCGGAGCTACCAGACTGATCGAAGATTCTGTCCCGGAAGTTTGGGAGATACTCGAAGAAGCGATCCAGGGCAAATACGTATTGCTCAACCGTGCTCCTACACTTCACAGACTTGGTATACAGGCATTTCGACCGACCCTTATCGAAGGCGATGCTATCCAGGTTCACCCACTCGTATGTACTGCGTTCAACGCGGACTTCGACGGAGACCAGATGGCAGTACATGTACCACTATCAGAGGAGGCACAGCTAGAAGCACGAGAAGTAATGGCAGCGGATAAAAACGTACTTAAACCAGGAAACGGAGATCCGACAGTTGTAGCTAAGCTTCTCGATATCGTACTCGGATGTTTCTGGATGACCAAGACACTAGTAGGTGAGAAGGGTGAAGGCAAGATATTTGCATCACCGAACGAAGCTATCACTGCATTGGATTTCGGTGTGGTTAGCCCTCGTGCCAAGATCAAGGTTCTCGGAACTGACGAGAGTCGCTATGCCAAGTTCGAAGGCAGGCCGTTCGAGACATCAGTAGGTAGGCTCCTGTTCAACACTGTACTCCCAGAAGACTATCCATTTATCAATGATGAATTGGATAAAAAACGCATGGGTGTGCTCGTCGACGACATGATATCTATATACGGTGTGAACAAAATTGCTATCATTCTAGACCGTATTAAACATTTCGGATTTACTTACGCTACATACGCAGGTATCACATGGGGAATCGACGATGTAGTAGATCCCGAAGAGAAGCAGGAGATCATTGCGAATGCAAAGAAAGAAGCCGGAACCATCGTAGAACAGTATAGCGAAGGTCTGCTGTCGAACGAAGAGCGATTCCGCAAAGTGATCGAAATCTGGCAAGAAGCCAAGGCTAAAATCGAGTCAGTGATGGAGAAGGCGTTCAAGGTCCACGGTCCTGTATACGACATGGTGAAATCCGGTGCTAGAGGATCTCTAGGTAACATCACCCAGATGGCGGGTATCAAAGGTCTCATTCAGAACACTGCTGGCGAGACTATCGAGTTCCCGATCCTATCTGCCTACAAAGGCGGTCTAACTCCTATCGAGTATTTCATTACTACCCACGGTGCCCGCAAAGGTATGACAGACACAGCGCTCAACACAGCCAAGGCCGGTTACCTAACCCGCAAACTATTCTCTGTAGCACAGGACGTGACTATTTCTTCCAAAGATTGTAACACCAAAGAGTTCGTGGTTATCTCAGCTGATAGTGACTCAGGAATCGCAATCCCTATTTCCAAGAAAATCCGCGGTAGAATAATAGCTGAAGCTGTCAAAGACGTCAGTGGCAAGACATTGTTCGAGAAAGGTCATCTGATTTCCAAGCTCGATGCCAAGGCTATCGAGGATGCCGGGGTCAAGGATGTCCATGTCCGATCTCCACTAACTTGTAAAATGCATCAGGGAATCTGCTCTATGTGTTACGGACTAGATCTTGGCAAAAACAAACTTGTTGATCTAGGAGAAGCCGTAGGAACTGTTGCCGCACAAGCTATCGGTGAACCAGGTACCCAGCTCACTATGCGTACATTCCACGCTGGAGGAGTAGCAGCGGTAGGAGGAGACATCACATCTGGGCTACCCCGAGTAGAGGAGGTATTCGAGAAGCGTATGCCCAAGAACCCCGCAGTAGTGAGCAAGACTGCAGGTGAAGTAACAGAAGTAAAAACTCACGGCAAAGAAAAAATCATCAAGATTCTTTCTGATGTTGGAGACAAATCTCTAAAGGCCAAAGACGCCGAGATCGAATACTCATTCCATTTCAAACGCACACCTCTTGTCCGTGTAGGAGACAGGGTAGAGAAAGGTCAGATCATTACCGATGGTTCTGCTTCAATAGACGATGTGTTCAAGTATGGAGGCAAGGAAAAGGCTCAGAACTACATCATCACAGAGGTAAACAAGCTCTATGAACTACAGGGAGAGACCGTATCTAGAAAGCACATCGAAGTTATCGTGCACCAGATGTTTAGTCCCCTAAAGATAAAGAACGCAGGGGATACATTGTTCTCTGTAGGTGACATGATAACCAAAGGTGATCTAGAGAGAGTAAACGCTCGACTACGTGCCGATGACAAAGAAGTTGCATCAGGCGAGCCTGCAGTACTTGGTATCACCGAGGTGTCACTATCTCGGAGGAGCTTCCTATCTGCTGCATCATTCCAGCATACAAACCGTGTTCTCATCCAGGCAGCTGTTCGCGGAAGTATCGAGGAGCTGTCAGGACTCAAAGAAAACGTAATCATTGGTCGTCTCATCCCAGCTGGTACAGGATTCGAAGGAAGTGAGAAACACAAGATGATAAAGACTCTGCAGGACTCACTCAAGCCATTTGAAAATAACTGGGAAGAAACTGAAAGATCATAACCATCCATGGATTCACCAGTAGACCAGATCAAATCGCGTCTGCCAATACAGGAATGCATAGGGGGTTACATTACACTAGAGAAGTCGGGCGCAAATTGGAAAGCAAGGTGTCCTTTTCATAATGAAAGAACGCCTTCTTTCTACGTGTCTGCTGATAGGGGTAGCTACTATTGCTTCGGCTGTGGTGCCAAAGGTGATGTATTCAGCTTTGTCCAAGCATTCGAGGGACTAGATTTCGTCGGGGCGCTCAAACTTCTCGCGGAGAAGACTGGTGTTCAGCTCAAGTCTGAGTCGTATAGTCATCTGTCCAACAAGGATCGTCAGTGGAAGATTCTGGAATCAGCTACAGCATATTATGAGAAAGTTCTGGAGAAATCAGATGAAGCTAGAAACTACTTGCTCGCGAGAGGGCTCACAGAGCATACTATGAAATCTTGGCGAATAGGATATGCACGAGACGCATGGAGAGATATGTATGAGTTTCTGGTACACAAGGGTGTCTCCAAAGAAGAGATGATATCGGTTGGACTGGTCAAGGAAGGTGACAAAGGAACCGTATATGACAGGTTCCGTGACAGAATAATGTTTCCTATATTTGATGGGTCAGGTAGAGTGGTTGGATTCTCTGGTAGGATTCTCCACGACACCCTAGGTGCAGCCAAATACCTGAATTCACCAGAGACAGAATTATTCAAAAAGTCCGAGATACTCTACGGTCTCGACAGAGCCAAGGCAAGCATCAGAAGCGAAGGTAGAGCAATCCTCGTCGAGGGTCAGATGGATCTACTGATGTGTCACCAATCAGGGATCACGAGCGCCATTGCGACATCTGGGACCGCGCTTACGAGTCAGCACCTAGACCTGCTCAAGCGCTTCGCATCGGGGGTTATACTATGCTTTGACAATGACAAAGCAGGGCTCAGTGCTTCCAAACGTGCATTCCAGATCGCTCTAGAGAAAGATCTAGAAGTCTCTATAGCTAGTCTAGATGCAGGCAAAGACCCAGCAGAAATATTGCAGTCAGATCCCAAAGGTCTCTCGCAGGCATTAGAAAACTCTAAACATATAATAGAAGTTGTGTTGGATAGTATAGTAGAGCAGAACATAGACCCCAAGACCCGTGCAGAGGCCGTTTCTAAAAACCTTGTACCACTAGTAGCCTCAATAAGCAAAGCGATAGAGAGGGGTCACTTTGTCTCGATGATAGCACACATGCTAAATGTAAAGGAAGACGCGATCTGGGAGGATATCAAGTCAATAAAGCGCGATATATATCCGTCCCGCACAAGTCTAAATACTACCCTTGCAAAAAAGTCCAGATACGATATTATTATAGATCAAATATGGTCGCTTCAACTATATATAGAAGCCAAAGACCACGTACAAGCGCAAAGCGCAAAAGACAAAATCAAAAAAATATTAGGCGAAGAATCTTTCCAAGCTATTGCGGAAGCAAGGCAAGGTAGGAAAGATGAACTCATGTTTCAGGCGGAAATGTATTATGCAGGCAAGGATTCATTCAAAGAATCAGATGATTTAATCAGAGAACTGGACTTGGAGATATCCAAGGCCGTCTTTGCTAATTGTATAGAGGAACTAGCAAGGGCAGAGAAGTTGGAGGACAAACCTCTGGTGGAGAAACTTCTAGCAGAATGTAACAAGCTTACCATTCATATCAATAATTTAAAAACAGGTTACAAGAGTGATATTTAATATAAAATTATGCCAAAATCAAAACCAACAAAGAAAAAGTCAAAATCTGTATCAAAGAAGCCCAAGCCCAAACCAACAAAGAAGCATAAACCTATAGCCAAGAAAAAGCCTGTCGCAAAGAAGCCTGCAACCAAATCCGTTGCCAAACGTCCTACAGTGACCAAACGCACTGCCAAATCCGATGATCAGGATCGCAGAGCAGAGAGGCTGGCTATAAAAGGTAAAGAAAGAGGATTCGTCACTTATGATGAGATTCTCCGCGAATTCCCAACTATAGAAGAAGACATTCTATTCCTAGATTCACTTTATGAGAAGCTCCAGGGAGCGGGGATCGATATTCTAGAGGGAGGGGGACTCCTAGACATCAAGTCAGAAACAGAAGATGTGAAGCATTATTCATATGGAGGCCGCTCTAGTGACTCGTCATACGACTCTATACAGATGTACCTACGCGAGATCGGTCAGTATCCACTTATTCATGCTCACGAAGAGAAAGAGCTCGCCAAGCGAATACTCGCAGGTGATGACGAAGCGAAGAACCTGCTCGCCAAGGCGAACCTGCGTCTAGTTGTTTCTATTGCCAAGAAATACGTAGGTCGCAGCCCTGACCTAACACTACTTGACCTCATACAGGAGGGTAATCTGGGACTATTTAAAGCAGTAGACAAATTTGACTGGACCAAAGGTTTCAAATTCTCTACCTATGCTACATGGTGGATCCGCCAGGCCATCACTCGTGCTCTCGCTGACCAGAGTCGTACTATCCGCGTACCAGTTCATATGGTAGAGACTATTGCCAAATACAAACAAGTTGTAAGGAGACTTAGTCAGGACCTCGGTCGTGATCCACTACCAGACGAGATCGCTGTAGAGATGGGACTAGATGTAGAGAAAGTCTACATGATCGAGAAGATCGATCAGACTACTATATCACTAGAGAGTCCAGTAGGTGAGGATAGTGACGATGGGAAGTCACAGCTCGGTGACTTCATCGCCGATGACAAAATCCTTTCCCCAGATCAGGAATCATCTCGCCGTATACTATCTGACCAGGTCCGCGAGATCCTCGATGATCTATCGGAGAAAGAAAGGAGAATCCTAGAAATGCGACACGGACTCACCGATGGCGTTCAGCATACACTCGAAGAAGTAGGCAAGAAATTCGGAGTCACTCGCGAACGCATCCGCCAGATCGAAGCCAAAGCTCATGAGAAGATCAGATCCCATGACAAGAGTAATAGGTTGAAGAATTATTAACACCCTCCGCCCTCGTACCTCGGGCACCTCCCTCGAGGGAGGAATTAATTCTCCTTTTGAAGGGAGCACTGCCTTCTGAGGCAGGAGGGATGTTTGAAATAAAAGAAAACCCCGCCGCCTGCAATGCAAGCGACGGGGGGATTTGCTAAATGTTTACTTTGTTGCTAATTGCTTCTTTGGTCCCTCAAGTCCAGAGATGATGCATCCAAGTAAGACGAATGCCATCTCGAGCGAGAGGAAGAACTGACGAGATTCGATGCCGGCGAAATGCGTAGTTCTGGTGACAAAATAGTAAGGCACCAAGATCACATACGACATTACGACAACAATAATCAACAAAACGCACAAGGACTGACAGAACGATTTCATGGATATAGTATACTACACATAAACCCATTTTGTCAACCCACTAATAAAACCTTATGAAATAAGCTAGAATAGAGGGAATTATGTATATATTTATGGATGAAAGCGGGGATATGGGATTTAGTCATAAATCAAGCAAATGGTTTCTATTTACGCTAGTTATAGTGGACAATGAAAAAGTTTTGGGAAGTATCGTGAAGAAAATATGGAAGGCGATATATAAAAAGCATAAGCATGTGGGAGAATTGCACGCTTCCCACGAGAAGGATATTACTAGAACGAGAATGCTTCAAAAGTTAGCCGGGATTGAAAATCTTAAAATTGTTACAATTATTCTGAATAAAACAAAAGTTCACGTAGATTTGAGAAACCAAAAAAATTATTTATACAATTATACTGCAAATATTATTCTAGATCGTCTGATCAATACTAAGATTATCGATAAAGACGAGGAGATTTCACTCATTGTTGATAGGAAGGATACAAAGAAGAATCTAAGGGAAAATTTCATTTCCTATATTACTAATGCCATGCACAAGCGCAATCACAAGAAGTTTAAAATGACCCTGGTAGCATCACACGAAGATAAATGTCTTCAAGCTGTGGACTTTATTTCATGGGCAATTTTTAGAAAATACGAGAAAGGGGATTTCGAATTTTATGAAATAATAAAGAATCAAATCATTGATGAAAAGCTTCTTTTTCCATAAAAGAAAGCCTCTTGCTTTAACGGGTTACCATCCGGTAACCCAACGCAAGAGGTCTTACTTCTTATGCGATTAATATATCATTTTATTATAAAAAAGTCAAAGTTATCCACATCTAATCCTTATCTATGAAAACTATATATAATCAGGAATTTGAAAAGAGGTACAACAGGCTAAATGCAGCACAGAAGCAGGCAGTGGATACTATAGAAGGCCCCGTGATGGTTGTGGCGGGTCCAGGTACTGGAAAAACTACGATACTCACACTCCGCATCGCCAACATCCTCCAGAGGACGGACACACCGCCGTCAGGCATCCTCGCTATCACATTTACAGACGCTGGGGTCAAGTCGATGAAGCAGAAGCTTACAGAGATCATCGGCAACCGTGCGCTCGAAGTGAGAATCCATACATTTCACGGCTTCGCAGCGTCAGTCATAGCAGAGTTCAAAGACCATTTCGTGCATCTATACGGAACACGACAGATCACAGATATAGAGTCAGAGTCTATAGTGAGAGGTGTTATTGACCATGCAGATTTCGTAGACTTGCGTCCATTTGGCAACCCCGAGTTCTACATACGTCCTATACTAGAGGCGATAAGGGATAGCAAGAGAGAAGCTCTGTCGCCAGAGATGGTGGCGAGCTTCGCAAGTGGTGAAATCGCTCGGATATCAAGCGACGAATCATCTATCTCTACACGTGGTGTGACCAAAGGCGAGCTAAAGGCAGATGTGAAGAAACGTATAGAGAAATGTGAGAAAACAATACTATTCTCCCAGGTTTATGACAAGTATGAGAAAGCCAAGAAGCTCGGAAGTCAGATCGACTTTGACGACTTGATATTTGAGCTTCTACTCGCGCTAGGCAGAGACGAGCTACTACTGCGCCAGATTCAGGAGAAGTATCTGTATATCCATATCGACGAGCATCAGGACACGAATGATGCACAGAATCTGATAATAAAGATGCTTGGTGACTTCTTCGACGTACCCAACATATTTATCGTGGGTGATGAGAAGCAGGCTATATACAGGTTCCAGGGAGCTTCGATAAGCAACTTCCTCCAGTTCAAGAAATCGTTTGCTGATATGCAGATCATCTCTCTCGAGCATAATTATAGGTCAGGTCAGTCACTACTAGATGCAACGTTTGGCATGATAGAGTCCAACTACGACGGTGATGAGCAGAGTGACTTGCGAGTGAGGCTGCGGTCAGGATCTACCAAGCCAGACCAGCCTATACAGATCGCTACCGCACCCGATGTCGAGTCTGCTGAGCTTTACCTAGTATCCCAATTAAAGCAAATCCAACTAAACCACCCAACGGACACCGTCGCGATAATCTCAAAGAACAACAGAGACATAGAGCGTATAATCCGCCTCTGTGAATCACATGGCGTACCTATATCTGCAGAGAGGTCGATAGATATATTCTCGCATCCGGTGGGAAATCTGTTCTTTTCACTTGTAGAATTTATAAACGACCAGAGTCAGGTGGGTGCGCTAGGCCATACTATAGCGAGTGGACTATGGGGACTCGAATTTGCACAGTCGGTGGCAATGAACAAAGAGCTCCGTGCTGGTCATGTCGAGCGAGTCCTAGCAGATATTCCTAGCTTGCCCAATATAGTCCGCGAGATGCTCGATGATAGTCCGATGATATTTATTATGAATCTGGCAGAGTATTCTGGATATAGGGAGCTCGTGAGTAGGGATCCGGCTTATGTAGAAGTCTGGAGGGCGATAGTGAACCTGTGTGCAGATATAATTACCAATTCAGATCTGACAGACCCCAGGATACTGTTGCAGAGATTGGCTGATTACAAGATATCTTCTACAACGAAAAGTGTAAAGATCCCCGTAGGTGTTTCAACCTGCAATTTCCGCGCCATGACAGCTCACTCGTCCAAGGGTCTAGAATTCGATCATGTATTTATTCCGTATGCTACAGAGGATTCATGGGGGAGTAGGAGGAGGAATTCTTATTTTATTATGCCTATCGATGCCCAGGTCGGTGAGGAGGACGAGATCAGGGATGCACGTAGGTTGTTCTATGTAGCCATTACTCGCGCTAGAGAAAACGTTACAATAATAATACCCAAGTCAGATTCTTTAAGCAGAGAAATTCTGCCACTGCGATTCGTGTCCGAGCTCGGTGATGTAAATACATCACTGCTAGATGTCCCCAAGTCAGAAGTAAGCTCGATCCTAGCCCGACATAGTGGTCAGAGCAGGCAGGGCAAGCTACTAGACTATATCAGGTCCACACTAGAGCATAGTGGTCTATCTGTAACCGCACTCAACCATTTCCTAAATTGCCCCAACGAATTTATATATAAAAGCATACTCAAAGTCCCAGAGCTCCCCAATGCAAATAGTGACAAAGGTAATGCGATGCACCTAGCTATGGATCGAGTCTGGCACCTAGAGCATAGAACTGTCGAGGCTATCGAATCCACTATCGAGTCTGCTGTACATGATCATATGAGCAGATCCATGCTCCGCAAGCTAGAGAGGGAAGTGATAATGAGAGATCTGATCAGTCGAGCTAGGGAAGTCGCTACCAGTCTCTACGGACACTTCCAGACTGATGGCGCCGTGTTCTCCGAACATTGGGTAGAGAATATTTCTGGAATAAAAATCCACGGCCGCACGGATGCTATCGTTGTCGGTAGCGACTCAATAAATGTCTATGACTACAAGACTCGTGGCAAAATGTCAGAGAAACAGATCAAAGATGGTGGATATTTCAGACAGCTAGTATTCTACAAACTCTTGCTTAGTGGTAGTAGCAACCTTCGATCTGTCATAGGGGATCGCACAGTCACACCGTCATTGGTATTCCTAACACCAGATACCAAAGGGGTTTGTAGAATAGAAACCCTGCCCATAACGCAGGAGGACATAGAGACTCTGCAGTCAGAGATAGCCGAGCTCGTTGTGAGCGTTGAATCAGGTAGGATTATGGATGGATTCTGTAGTGAACCCAAATGTGAATTCTGTGCCAAGAAGAAATTACTTCTGTCCGAGTAGTGTGTCGATGACTTGTTTGACCGTTGTGTACGGCTGAGCTCCGTTTATCGGAACTACAGTCGATGAGCCTTTGAGCGCTACAAAGCTGTATGGAGTACCTTCTACACCAGCAGCTAGGCCGTCTTGGTAATCCGCTTCTACAGTAGTTGCGTGTCTGCCGGAGTCTAGACATGTTGTAAACTCTGCTCGATCTAGACCTATGTCTTCTGCGATTTTTGGAAGCTCTGCTGGATCTAGTCCGTCATTGGACTCTGTGAGCTCAAATATCATATCCAAGTATTGCCAGAAAGAATCCGTACCACCGAGCTCTGCTGCGCATTCTGTCGCCTCGGCTTCCTTGCGAGCGTATTGGTGCATAGATAGTGGGAAGTGTCTGTATACCCATGCCACTTTGCCGTCTCTGCCGTATTCACTCATGATCTGGTTCATACTGTTGTGGAAGTTCTTGCAGAATGGGCATTCAGTATCAGAGTATTCTACGATCACTACATCAGCGTCAGCTGAACCTCGGATATGGTCAGCATTAGATACTGGAGCGATAGGTTGTGACGGCTGTGCTGCACTATCACCGACCGCAGCTACTCCACCAGATGTACCGCCTCTTGTAAAGAAAATTGCCCCTGATATCAGTCCGCCAGCGATTACTATCGCAAGTGGGATTGCTATAATGCTTTTTGTATCTTTCATAAATGTATTGTGTTAATTATGAATAAAGTATAACATATATTATCAATGACAACAGTCCATTCGATAGTTCTAGGTATAATACAAGGCTTAACAGAATTCATACCTATTTCTTCGTCTGGCCATTTGATTATCGCAAGAGAATTTCTAGGAATAACATCTATAGATGGGCTCGCATACGATGCTGTGCTCCAGCTCGCCACAGCACTAGCAGTGGTAATGTATTTCCACAAGGATATAAAAAGGATGTTGCTTGCTGCGCTCGGTCTATTTACAAAGAAAGAAATATCTATAGCAGATGAGGTGCTGGTCAAGGCACTTGTGGTGGGTACCGCTCCAGCAATAGTTGCAGGGCTTATACTCGAGAAATATATAGAAACTGTATTTCGCAATACATGGCTCGTTGCGGTCGCGCTCATGTTCGGCTCCTTACTCATTTATATGGCAGAGTACGTGAGTCGCAAGCAGAGCTACGAAGAGTCGCTCACACCGATAAAGGGATTCGTGATAGGTCTGTTCCAGTGTCTCGCACTGGTTCCAGGCATGTCTAGATCGGGTTCTACTATATCAGGGGGATTGTTCTCGGGGCTTTCTAGGGAGATGGCTGCCAGATTTAGCTTCCTGTTGTCTATACCCATACTCGTTGGAAGTGGTGGCAAGAAGCTCGTCGATGTAGTGATGGACGGAGCGGACTTTGATTTACTTAATCTATTTGTCGGTTCAATCACGTCATTTCTAGTTGGCCTTGTTTCAATCTATTTCTTGATGAATTTCTTAAAGAAAAATAGTATGATGGTGTTCGTGTGGTATCGGATCGTGGTGGCAATTGTGCTACTTATTTATTTTGTTTAATTAAAAGGGTAGAGAGAAAGTGATAGCAGAGTTTTCTTTCTTTAGCCAGCCTTTAGTCTTTATAAGGATTTCCTTTAGCTCGTTGCCGTCTTTGTATTTGAGGTGTTTGTGTAGGAGGGCATAGTCGAATACTTCTTTGGTTATCTTTACGTCTTCGAGGCAATACTTTATGATCATGTCGACCTTGCCTTCACGCCACCATTTTACAGCTTCTAATCCGTGGGCGATCTTTTTGGTACCCAGTGTCGCTTCGGCTATGGTATCGAGCTTGAGCCTTCTTCCTAATACATTTTTTACTTCCTTTAATAAATCCAAACTTTTTATATTGCTTAGGTTACCGTGATAGTATTTGTTTAGTATCGGTATGTCGAAATGCTCACCATTAAATGTAACCAGCATGTCTGCTCGCTCCAGTAGCGGCCAGAGCTTGCTTAGATCGCTTTCTAGGTAGCTTGTGTATTGGTCAGTCTTGGATTCGTAGGCACATAAGACAGACAGGTCTAGCATGGCCGGGTCGTTGCTTTCTACTTCGTCGAAAGTGTTTTTGGTTTCTATATCAAATACTACGTAGTTCATGTGTTTCTAGGAAATCACGGATAGTTACATCGCCCATGCCGAAGCCGACTGTAGGTAGTGGCTCAACACCGAACATCTCTAGTAGGTTGTCATAGCGTCCGCCGCCGAACAGGGATCGTCGATTTTCTGGGTTAGTATCGAACACTTCAAATACCATCCCGGTATAATAATCAAACCCGCGGGTGATAGTGGCATCAAAGACTACATTATTGACCCCATTCATTTTTAATTCATCAATAATTTCAGTAATTTTTTCGGTCTGTTTTATTTTTGACAAATCAAATGGCTCGCCTAATATTCCTTTAGATTCAGCTTCAAATTCCTCCTGTGAGATTTTTGATCTTTTATCCAGAAGCCTCATCATTGGTTTATCTAATCCTTTCAAAGTTTCTCTATCATTGATCTTAATTTCAAAATCCTCATCTTTCGCGCCAAATTCTTTCATTATTTTGTATGCCAAAGAAATTATTTCTATCTCCGCTTTAGATTCAGCGATACCCATGATGTCGCAGTTGAGCTGCCAGTGCTCGCGCTTGCGGCCACGCTGGGGTTTCTCGTAGCGGAATACGTTGGGGATAGAGAACCATCGTAGCGGTAGCTTGAGCCCCTTGCGGCGGGCAGCGACCATGCGGGCGAGTGACGGGGTCATCTCTGGACGTAGGGCTACTTCGCGGTCACCTTTGTCTATAAATGTATACATTTGGTCGTTGACGATCTCGTCGCTACCCTTGCTCCTATATAGCTCTGCGTATTCTAGTATAGAAGCGGTGTATTCTAGGTAGCTGAACTCTGTTGCCACCTTGCGCCATGTAGCAAATATATAATTCTGTATAGCCATGTCTTCGGGGTAGAAGTCACGGACACCTTTGTAGGGGTCTGTTCCAATTTTCTTCATGATGCTATTGTATATTATTATACTGAAAAATACACCCCACCCCCTAGCCCCCTCCCCGAAGGGAAGGGGGAATCGATGCATCTACTCTTCCTTTCGGGAAGGGTCGAGACGAAGTCCGGGGATGGGAGTATTGTATAATGAATTAATGCCCATCATTTTCTACAAAAACCGGTTTGAAACCCCGCTCGAGTCGTTAAACAGGCTTCGTCTCGAGCGGCCCGAGCTCGCTACAGAGACGCTTTCGTACGCCGGTCGCCTAGACCCTATGGCCGAAGGTTTACTTTTGGTATTGGTAGGAGAAGATGAGAACAGAGACAGACAGAAATACCTGCATTTATCTAAAACTTATGAAATCGAGATTTTATTTGGTCTCGAA
This sequence comes from bacterium, assembly GCA_031409775.1. Classification (GTDB taxonomy): domain Bacteria; phylum Patescibacteriota; class Minisyncoccia; order Phycocordibacterales; family CAIZIN01; genus JANNXY01. The sequence goes on from JANNXY010000041.1 coordinate 34,167, forward strand.
ACGGATACCTATGATTTGTTGGGAGTAGTAAAAAGCGCGAAAGAATTAAATACAGAATTTAGCAGAGAAAAAGCCCAATTAGAACTGAACAAATTTATCGGCGAGCATGAATTCCCATACCCGCGATTCTCTTCGAAAGTTTTTTCACTTCAGCCTACTGACGAAATCCCAACTCGTGTGATGAAAATCAATTCAATCAAATCTCTAGAATGGAACGAAGTAAAGGGCGATAAAGTAAAAGCAGAAATACTAGAAGCATGTGAAAAAGTAAAAGGCGATTTCAGGCAGGATCTGATTTTAAATTCCATAATAAATATTCCAAAAAATATTAGTTTTCAAATATTAAAATGCTCCGTGGCTTGCGAGTCTGGCGCGTACATGCGCACGCTCGCCCATGAGCTCGGTCAGAGGCTCGCAACTGGGGCGATAGCATATAGGATCAAGAGGGTGCAAATTGGCGAGAATGTGCTAGTATAGTCGGCAGTAAAACAGTTCACCAAATATGAAAAGCCGAAATCTACTTGCAGTTTTTTCTTTAGTTTGCATTGCTTCTGTAGGATTTGTTATTTTTATCAATCCACATAAGTCTGATGCTGTGGCCACACCCCCACAGATTATCGACCGTGTTGTCAGAGTCGAGGTTCCGATGCCACCACGGATCCTAAACGAGATCCCGTACCCATCTGACCAGAGTGCCTATAGCTTCTATATCCATTCCAGGATCTGTGACAGATTCGAGACGCCTCTGCCAGTCTACCAATATCTGATTGAAGATCTGAAAACCGGCATACATTACAGGCTCAATACCGATGAGCCCAACTGGCCTACCGGCAGGGTGATGAAGACTAGTATCACCACAGAATCCAATGACACCGAAACTAGATCCTACGCTATCGAAGACTACACTCATAGCATTATAACGCTCGCCAATCATCGGAGGCGGTTTATGCCGCTTCCAGATTCTACGAACTGAAATGTTCGTTTTTATATAATTAACTGTGGATTAATTGCTGAGGGTAGTGACTGAAGTTATAACCTATTTTAAGACTACAAATAAGCACCACTACATCCCGAACTTTGCTTAAAACGTTGCCAAATCACCATTTTCATCATATCCGTAGGAACGACTAGATCCTGAAGCATTCCACACCATATCAAAGACAGGTCTCAATGCTTTCGCTACATCCTCATCTGAGTCGCTCAGAATAACCTCCGGCAGATAGATGTCATTTTCAATAATTGGATCATGATCCAATATCCTATTAGGAATGTTTGACTTGATTACATAACCCTGAATCCCCGTTAGTGTGATGAAAACAAAATACGGAGGTTCAATCTCTAGGAGTTTTAATAAAGTGACGTTTGCTTTTACGAAGTCAATCAGCTTCCTTTCTACAGCAACCATTGGGATACCCTTTTCAACATCATCGCTTCCGTAAGCAGATCGCGGGGCAACCATAAGAGAATCAAAGCCTTCAATAGCTCCATTCCTAAAGATTTGGGTATAGCTAGTCGTTTTGCCATTATTAAAAGAATACGCACAGACGCCATCTAAGTTGATTCGCTTATTCCAGCCAGAGGCATACAGAGGTCGAAATTCAATCCGCGACTCATTAAGGTCAGCAAGTTGCTTACTGGTTATCTGGCTAGAATTAAGTACGCCTGAAAGCGGCACTATGTGGACCGTAAGAAAATTATCGACATTTTCTAACCTAACCGGACCACTATTCGCTTTGAGATCGAACACTCGCTTTTTACGAAAGTCTTTTATGGTGTCGATTAAGTTACCGTGCGCCCCAAAGGCGGTCTTCAGTTCAGACACATCCATCTCGTATTTTCCGTTACTGTTTCGCTTAAAGAAGCGATTCGAGTTCTTAAAAATAACTCTGTGGGGACTATTCAAATTTGGCTTGACTCTAATTACCAGAATACTCTTCTTATCATCCACTGCTATTACATGAATGTTGCTGTCTATTCTAGGAGATATTCCATCTCGTATAACGTTTTCAATTCGTTGTAGCTCTGTATCAATATTGGGTACTTCAATACCGTATTCTTGTTTGATTTCTTTCTTGTCTTCTAGCACCCCAAAGACTAAATCCCCACCGTCAGTGTTAGCGAGCGATGACAGGTCTGCTAAAAATTCCTTTTTATCGTCATCGCTATTTCCAGGAAGAGCCGACTTGTATTCCAGAGTTTTACCCTCAAGAACCTGGTTATCAACCAGTTGCTGGATATCATCCTTTGTTATTTCAGATAGTTTCTTTTGAATCATGGTCTATGTTTCCTTTACCGCCCTTCTTGGACACCAAAAACTCGTGAACTTTCTCAAAGTTAGCGAGAGTTTCCTTGCTTAGCTCAATCTTTTTACGCTCAAAGAGTAGTGTCTGAATCGCTTTATTAAATCTCTCCTTACCAAACACTTTATTCTGATCGTAATCTTCGAGAATCTTTTCCTTGTCACCATCAGTAAACAAAGACTCTGTGGTCTTTCCATCAAAGGCGATGTCGCAATCCTTGAGTGTGAAAACTCTGTCTGAAGCCAGAATTCCTAGCTCGTCAGTGTATTTCTTTTTCCCTTTTTGACCTGCAACATCTGAGTCCTCCATTACAGTAATATCTTTACCCCACGAAAGATAAAGCCTGATCACTTGGTCATTCTTTCCCGCTCCACCTCCTGGGTACAAATTCAAAGTATCCGTCTTTCCTAGAATCACTTCGAATAGATACTTAAAAGAATAGAAATCATTTTTACCCTCAACAATCGTTAGGCTCGGCACTAACTCCAACTTGCTAGGCTGATAATCCAATCTATCCAAAATTGGCTGGAAGTATGACTGCTGGTTCGGTGAACTTTGAATAAACTGTCTGTAAGGCGAGGCTACGATATCTGTCTTTGTAAGTTCAGCCTCTGCCTCATTGTCATAATCGATTGCATTGTTTTTCACAATGTAAGCGGCTTCAAGCCACTCTGGGTTAATAAGATGGTGACTGTGTGTAGTGTAAAAAAGCTTACTTTTCTCAGAAATTGAACTGAAGCTCTCAAGAAGTTTCTTTTGAGCTGTTGAGTGAAGATTTGACGCTGGCTCATCAAGCAAGAAGAGAATCTCACCACGTTCAGTTGATCTGTTTTTTCTGAACTCAGTAAAAATCAGGTACGCAAAGAACCATCGGAAGCCTAGACTTCTTTCAGAAATCTCATACTCGTCCGAACCGTGCTTCACTTTAATCTGTAAGTAATATTTCTTTACAGCAGGATTCTGAACACTCTCTTCCACTCCAGTTCGTGCAGTTATTTCAAGTTTCTTTTTACCAGGGAAAATCTTATGCCAAGAATTTGAGATAGTCTCAGTGATTTTTGACTCCATTTGTCTCAAGGTACTTTCAAGAGACTCTCTCTGTTCTTCGTCAGTACTCTTAATTCTATTTAAGATGTGATCTTCAAGGTAATAATCGGGGTCAATAGTGTCCAGTATGTCTTGCAATACATCCCTGTAGGTTTCTTGTCGGCTAGACTCACCAGTGTATTCCTCGAGATATATTTTTGACGGAAAATCAAACAAAAAGTTTGGGTAGTAAATAATTGGCGGGATCAGAGTATTTTTAAGATGTTTTAACAATTCAACATAAGCAGGGTCTGTCTCAGAAAGCGGAGAATCTTTTTTTGCCTTCGAACCCTTAGGTTTTCCATAAATACTGAAGACCAATGATTCAGTCTTAGTTTGGAAACTTGAGCCTTGGAAGCTATACGCTTTTCCAATTACCAAGGTCTCGGGGATCACATTCGCGGTATATCCTTTCTTTGTTAAAAAAGCACCTATATCTTTAATATCAGCTTCATCCAAAGTTAGGGTTGCCTCAATAGAAACTTTCTCGTTAAAAATACCCTTCTTGTTTTTTGGTATCAGAGTATGTTCTTTGCCCGATGGTTGGTCTGTCTCCAGGAAATTAATAGCATCGAGAATGGTTGTCTTGCCACTCTCGTTCAAACCTACAAAAGTAAAAACCTTTGCGTTGGGAGTTTTTGAAAGATCCAGTTCAAGATGCTTAATACCCTTGTAGTTCTTTATTACAAATTTTGAGTATTTCATAGGCTTATCGTTGAACTGAATTGCTGGTAATTCTCTACCTCTTTGTAGTTGACCTGAATCACTTCAAAGTGTTTCTTGGCTGATTCAATCTTTGCTTTTTCAGTAGGACGCAGGTTGTTTACATCACCCTTAGTTTCAATCACAAAGTAGACCTTTTCGCTCTCTACTCCCTGCAAGTCGCGCTTTACTGTGACAATAGCCCAGTCCGGATTGTAACCACCTACAGGAGTTTCAACCTTGTACCAGTTCGGCATCTTGATAAAGAGTTTTATGCGCTCATCTTGCTCGAGGTTTAATGCAAAGTTCTTTTCAACGTCTGAGTCATGAACGATTGCATCGTAGATAGACCGAGTGACCAGCAAAGCAGAGTCCTCATAACTCTCAATATCTTTGAAGTCTTCAGTCTTGTATGAATCAGGAATAACCTCGTAGCTTACTTGCTCGACATAGGTCTTTACGAGTTCTTGTTTGATGATTTTGCTTGCCTCAACTACAAACCGATCAGGGTTATTGTAGAAAGCTTCCCAGTTATTTGCCGCAAGGACAATTTCAGCGATTGTGGACCGCGTAAGTCGGGTATGTGCCTTGATTTCAGAGATGCAGTCGATCGTTCGAGCTTGTCTTGCCCCCGTGTCGCCCGTTTCAGCCCCCAGGACCAGAGATGTGATGCCTTCCGCAGAGATGTTGATACCTGCGCGTTCAATGCGAATGTGAGGCTTTTGTAGCCGAATCGCAGATATAGCCTTTGACGCATTGGTTACCAGTGATTCTGTATCCACCTTTACGAGGTAGCGAGTCTTCTTTGAAATGCGGTCCCATAGCTCCTTAAAGTTCTCGTCTTTTTGGAATCCAGGTTTGAGCGCAATCTTGCTTCGCTGTTTTGCGTTGTGTGGAAGCTGAGGAGTTTTGTAGATACCGTCCTCCTGGAACTCTGCCTGCAGACTGGCGACGTAATCCGCATAGCTGATGTTCGCCACCACTGAGAGCAGGTTAATTCGTCTATCGAAAATACGGTCACCTTCTTGGTTTACACAAAGGCGCATACCACGACCAATCTCCTGACGCTTCTTCATCGATGACGTAGTCTCATTCAAAGTACAGATATTGAACACGTTCGGATTATCCCAACCCTCACGGAGTGCTGAGTGAGAAAAGATAAACTCAGTGGGTTCAGAGAATGACAAAAGACGTTCCTTGTCTTTCATAATCAGTTCGTATGCCTCGTCATTCTTTTCAATAGCTGATTCCTGTTCTACTAAACTTCCATCCTTTCGCTTGGCGAAGTATCCAGTATGAAGTGAATCAAGGGATTGTTGCGCCGGAGCAAAAGCATCTTTTACTTTAATTAGTTCCTCGATAAAGATTTGTCTGATCAGACCATCCTCACTCGCATAGTTAGCAACCTTATCAATAAAGAAAAGGCTGAGGACTTTAATATCAGAATCCTTGTGCTTTTGTTTCTTCTCGACATGAAGCCTGATTGTCTCAGCGATTTGTCGTCGCCAAATATCTTCCTTGTTTTGATTGATGGCTGTTGCTCGAGAGAGAATAAAACCATTCATAAAATGCACCTTACCCTCAGAACCAAACTCCGGTGCGTCAGCATCGATGTTTGAAACTACATACCCCTCATAAGCTTTGTTACCAGTGACAGCGACAAGGTCGTCACCTCTTTTTACATTTGTCGCTTTTACCTTTCGATTGCCCTCACCATCCATAAAAGCGAGTTCCACCTTTGCTTTGATGCCACTAGCGGTCTTAGCTGGCTTAGCTTCAGCAAAAGTCATGTACGGCACTGAAGTACCGCTCTCATCGTCGGTAACGGAGAATACCTCAATCTTTTTTACAAGCCCGAGCTGATACGCATCGTATGGAGTGAGTTGATAAACAAGGTTGTATGGATTCTTGTGGGTAGCAGAATAGCGCAATCGGAATAGCGAATTAAAGTTCTCGAGGGCTTTCTTAGTAGCTTCACCCTCCATGTTTTGTGGTTCGTCGAGAATCAGAATGGGATTAGTCTTCTTGATGAAGTCCATCGGTTGCTCACCCTGCATCTGATCACGCGCACCGTAGAGAACGTTAGCGTCTTTGTTGAAAGCACCAACCGTCATGACCATGATATTGATCACGCTACTGTCTGCAAAATGTCGTACCTGGGAGATATTCTTTGACTGATACTCGTAGTAGCGAAAAGGAGTGTTGGCGTACAGCTCCTTAAAGTGGTCCTCGGTAATTTTGAGCGTTTTAATAACACCCTCACGAATAGCAACAGACGGGACCAGGATGATGAACTTCTTCCAGCCGTACTTTTGATTAAGCTCAAAGACAGTTCGCAGATAGACGTAGGTCTTACCTGTACCAGTCTCCATCTCAACCGACAAATCCATTTCATTACAAGGCTCACATACAACCTCGTTGTTACCCTGTACCTTTTTGATGTTTACCTGAATCTCATCATCAGAGAGCGTGAGGATGTTTGGATAGATACCAAACAAACCCAAACCACTACCAGTAACAGTTTGCGCTGTGGTTTTCTCTTGACCCTCAAAACAGTCAATCACTGATTTGATTGCTTGAAGTTGGAAGTCTTGGTTAGCGTCAAACTTAAATTTCATAATGGTTAAATGGTTTTGAGGTCGAGGTTCAATGCGAGGTTGGCGGCGGTCGTATCATCAAGGCTACTCTCAAGACAGATAAAGATTCGGTCTTTGTGCTCCTTGTCGGTCAATTCTTTAACTGTCTCTGATGCGAGCTTATCTTCAAGACAAATGAGTAACTGCTGTTCACCATCAACCACCTGATACGCATTGTTTTTACCGACAGTAACCTTTGTTACTTTGCTGTTTAGTGACAAACCTTCTTTAACGATATTCTCGTATACCAAGCTCATGTCATCGCTTTCATCAAACAGTTTCTTTTGCTTTGCCTTTTGCAGATACCCAACGAACTCATTTTGATTTTCCTCTGGTGACTTTTCAGGATCAAGGACAAAATTATTTTCAGGGTAGTTTGACTCAGCAAGAGTAAACAACTTAAAGCCAGAATCAACTGGAGGATGTTCGCCATAACCATTAATAACTCGACGAATACGCTCTTTTGAAAGTTCTGCAATATTCTCTTTTTTTCCTATACTTTTCAAGAAATTCAAAGCACCGACCTGATCCTTATTATCTGGATTCAATGCTTCAGGCAACTGAACTAAAATAAATTTAGCTTTTACTTCTACATCGGCAAGGTAATTAATCACGGCATGACCGGTACTACTAGAACCTGCAAAGAAATCCAGAATTATTTCACCACTTTTAACGTTTGCAACCGAAATAAGGTTCTCGATCAATTTTGTTGGTTTTGGATTATCAAACAAATCTTTTTGTCCAAATATTTCCGCCAACTCAGTGGTCCCATCCTGGTTTGAACCAAACTGTTCATGGCTCCACCAATTAGTAGCTGACTGCCCCTCTTGTTCTCTTTCATGTTTGAAATATTTTTTTCTTGGGGAACCTTTTCCCTTACTTGGAAAAATGATGCGGTTATCGGCAAGAAGTGCCTCGAAGTTTCCTTGCTCACCCATCCAGTCTTCATCATATTCAACACCAGTTGGAGTCGTGATTACATATCTTGAACCAGATTGTCCTGAGCCAACTTTCCACGGCTTACTTGCCCAATCTCCTCTTGGATCATTATCTGGATTTGAAAATGTACCAGTTAGACCTACTTTTCCAACGCCATAATTTTTTAAGGCAACTGAATCTTTTGCGTAAACAATAATATGCTCGCCAACCAAACCAATCATCTTGGTCGCATCATTTGGCTGGTTATGTCTACGTCTCCAATGAATATGTCCCTGAAAGTTTTCACCTCCAAAGACCTCATCCATTACCATTCGCAAATGATGGACTTCATTGTCGTCAATCGATACAAAAATTACACCATCCTCACTCAGTAGATTCCAGGCAAGCTTGAGGCGTGGATACATCATTGAAAGCCAGTCACTATGGTAGCGACCATTGGTTTCCTTGTTTGTGGTAGTACTATCACCATCACCGTTCTTTTGACCAGTTTGCTTGAGATAGTTATCAAGCGGCGCACTGAAGTCGTCGTTGTATACAAAGTCATGACCTGTGTTGTATGGCGGATCGATGTAAATCATCTTCACTTTTTCAAAGTAAGCCTTTTGCAAAAGCTTCAACACTTCCAGGTTATCTCCCTCGATGAAAAGATTCTCAGATTCATCCCATTTAATACTCTCTCCAGGAACTGGATTCAAAGTGAGGTGACTAGGGATCAATACATTCTTGATTGCATTACTCTTGCCAGCCCAAGAAAAAGAAAACTTATCGCCCCCTTGCACAATGGAGTCGCCTAGAACTGTTCGGAGTTTATCGAAATCAATCTTATTCTCAGCAAAAGCTTCAGGCAAAATGCGATACAGCTCGATGAGCTTTTCTTCAGAGAGATTTGAGGATGTGAGATTTACTTTTTGTGGGTTTTTCATAAAATTATTTCTTTTTCTTGGTCACCTTTACGTTTGAGGTCTGTTGCAAAAATAGTTGCAAGTCGGTGTCCTCGATTCTCCAGTAACCAACCTTCGATGCCTTCAACTTGCCATCATGAATGTACCGGAAGACAGACCGTTCACTCACACGTAAAGCTTCTGCTACTTCTTTAACGCTGAGAAGTTTATTATTTGTCATAACTCATTTTTACTCTCTCACATTTTACTCCCTCCAAAACAGGGTGTCAAAGTGTGTCAAGATGTTTCTTGCTGTGATAATACGGTCGGTGTATAATCATTTTGCTACCCACACAGTTTGTAATAACCCTAGACGGGCGAACGCCTTATTTTTGAGTCACAGTTGTGACCAGAGAAGGGCAGTTTGCGCCTGCCACAACTACTGTCGCCCGAAAGGGTTACAGACTATGTGGGTAGCCAGGTCAGGCTGCCCCTTTCTTGTATCTGGGCAACCATATAACCGACCTGAATTATTAAATTTAGGAAAAATATATGGAACTATTTGATATCGTCATCAAAGTTGTCGGCATAATTTTGTTAGCCGTAATTGCGTATTGTGTCTGGAGTAATTGGTACTACGGATCTTAGAGTTATTTGCTCCGGCGCAATATTCGATAAGTGCAGTCGAAAAGAGTAAAATTATCAAATGGATGTCACCAAAAAGCCTACAATTAGGCAAGTTGCTCTTGGCGCAAGAAAAATAATCGACCGCCTCGATCGCAAAAGAATTGACGCTAAGCGTTTGATGTTTTTACTCAACGAGACTGATTTTTTTGATGATATTTCCAAAGCTCGTGAACATTTTAATACTCCAAACCTCATCCGTAAGGATGACATAAACAAAGGTGAATCTCAGACTATCGAGCTTCCCCACAGAGTAGGTATCAATTCAAAATATCTTGCGTCACTTACCGCAAAACAGCGAGATAATATCGAGAAATATATCTACAAGAACGTATTGCAGAAATGGAACCTAAACTTTAATTTTTACACCTACATTGAGTGGTATTTTCTGTACAAAAGAAAAGTGGCGGCTGACTTTGTACTTGTACCAAACCCCCACATGTATTTCCTATACAAGAAGTATCCACAGGAATACTTACGCAATAGCCATACGACCAGTGATATCAATTTCATGATGCAACAAGTGCGCTTGTACTGTGGCTTTTACGCACCAAAAGACAGTGACGGTCTCTTGCAAGACATCAAGACAATCATGTCCGTAAACAAGAATAAGGAACGTGGTTCAACGGATTTGAAGAAGTATGCAGATGATAACGTAAGCTTACTTGCACTAGGTACTGAGTGTTACGGCTCGAACTTCAAAACCACCACAAGGTACATAGCGACTGACAAGTTAGAGCGTGAAATTAATCCAGATTTGGTAACAGAAAAGATGGTGGAGACTGAAAGAGAGCGACTGAAAAAACGTTTGCAGAGACTTAAAATCAAACACCTCACAGGTCTGAAAAAATAGTGTCCCCAGCACTATTCCCAGTTCTTAGATAATAGCCTCAATAGAAATATTGAGGCTATTGCTTTGATATTTCTATGGATGTCAAACCTGTTCCTCTTCTGAGGCGGTTGGTGACATCCAAACCGTTCTCGGGGGTGGAACAGGTTTTGTTTTTAAGAAGCTCCTCTGGTGGAAAGGTTGGCGAATCCATGAGCCTCCACTGGTTGCCAAATTAAATCATGGAAAGGGTGATTACGTGCCATACGGGGATGTTGTCGCCATCTATCAATATCGTTTTGCTTAAAGGTTTCTGGCGATATTGGGATTACCGGACTGAGGGTAGCGAAAATCAAGTCAGGCTCACAAAAGCAAACCTTGTAGCTAATGGAGGTCTGAGAGTGGAAACCCAGGGGACTCCGAGAGAAAACGGAATCAAGTCTCTAGCAAAAAGCAGTCTTACTGACGGCTAAGGGCTCCCCCGTGCAACCAGGGATGTTGTCGACGAACAAACACATGATAAGCAATCAAGCATTACAAGAGTTCAAAACAATCTACGAAAGAGAGATTGGACCAGCCCCAGACGAAAAAGTCTTAGTCGGTTTTGCTTGTGACTTGTTGACGCTCATGGATGTAACTTACCGCCCAATCAAAAAAGAGTGGGCAGAAAAAACAGAAAATGAAAACTCTACTGACAAAAAGCGCGTATGAGACGGACGGGGACTTCGAGGAGCGGTTGTACCCCTTACTTCACGGTAGATATCGGGATGGAACGTTTGCTTTCGGGAACCCAGGTGGTCCAGGCAGACCACGTATCGACTTCCTTGGTCGCGCTGGGGTTAGGTTCAAAAGAAACATCGAGGAAATGCCGCCTGAAGTTCAAGAACTCATTCGACAAGCACAGGGAGGCAACTACTCTGCACTCCGCACAATAATCGATGCAATCAATAAGAAAATTGCGCCAGTGCAAAAATAAACGGTGAAAATGGGTGATTTAACAAATTAACCCCTCAAACCAATAGACTTATCAGAGAAATTAAGGCTGTATGTAGTAACAAAATCTATGCAAAACCCTGGAAACAAACCAATTAAATATATTAGTTACGCTCGCAAATCAAGTGAAGATAAAGAGCGACAAGTTGCTTCAATTGGTGACCAGGAAGAAGTTCTATCGGTTATAGCTAAAAAAGCAGGACTAGACGTAGTAGACACTCTTAATGAAGCCCAATCAGCCAAGAAGCCAGGTCGACCGAAGTTCAACGAGATGGTGAACAGAATATACAACGGAGAAGCTAACGGCATTCTTTGCTGGAAGCTTGACCGATTAGCCCGTAATCCAAGGGATGCTGGGACAATTAGCGCAATGTTGCAGGATGGAGTACTCCAGGTAATTAAAACAAACGAAAGAGAATACTACCCCACCGATAATATCCTCATGCTGACATTGGAACTGGGCATGGCGAATCAATACATCCGTGACTTGTCATCAAACGTAAAACGAGGTCTAGCAAAAAAAGTCCGTGACGGCTGGTACCCTAGTAAAGCACCTGTAGGGTATTTGAATAAAACTCATGACGATGGAAGTCGTACAATAATCAACGATCCTGAGCGGTTTGAGTTAGTCAGGAGAGTGTGGGACATTGCCCTTACCGGAAACTTCACCGTCCCTCAGATTTGGGACAAGGCGCGAAATGAGTTAGCCCTAACAACACAAGTGAGAAGAAAAAGCGGTGGCAAACTCATTACTCGAAGTGCCATGTATTCTGTTCTCACGAATCCCTTTTATTACGGTGTAATGAGATACCCTGAGAAAAGTGGCGAAATCCATCCAGCTAATCATAAAGCTATGATTACGGTCCAGGAGTTTGATCGTGTACAGGAAATTATAGGTACACGAGCGGCGGCTCGTCCTAAGCGTGAAGTCTTTGCATTTACCGGACTGATGAAATGCGGTAATTGTGGATGTGCGATCACGGCTGAAAGTAAGGTTAAAAAGCAAAAGAACGGCAATATTCATTACTACACGTATTATCACTGTACTCATAAGAAAGTGAACTTCAAATGCGATGAAAGTGCTGTTGAGGTTAAAGACTTGGAGATCATGTTTGCAGAGAAACTCTCTGAACTCAAAATATCAGACGACTTCAAAGATTGGGCGATCAAACATCTGCACGAAATACGGACTACAGAAGCTGACAGCAACAAAATCAGCATGAATACTGCTTCAAAGGAGTTACAGCGTGTCTCAGACCAAATACGAGAACTTACATTGAACTATACCTCTGTTGAAAACAGCGACCGGCTGATAATGACTCAAGCTGAATACCTTGATTTCAAAAACGACTTACTCAAGAAAAAGGAATCAGCAGAAAGCAGAGTATCAAGTACATCAAAAGAATTAGAGTCCTGGATGGAATTAAGTGAAAAAACTTTTAACCTCGCCTACTACGCATCTGTTTGGTTTGAAAACGGGACCGATGAAGAACGGAAAGCAATAATGTCCTGCCTTGGCTCGAACCTTACGATTAAAGACAAAAAAGTTCAGGTTTACCTACATCCTTTCTTAGAAACCTTTATCCAAAACAAAAATGCCATCACCACAGAAATGGCTAAGGTTAGAACCTCTGAAAACTCAATGAATTCAAGGCTAATTGGTCAAAATGACACTCAATTGTCAACAGTGCTGCGGGACTTGGACTCGAACCAAGATGAAACGCTTCAGAGGCGTCTATCCTACCATTAGATGATCCCGCAATATTTAACTGAATGCGTAATATATTACCTTAAAACCGCTAATTTTACCAGCGCCTATTTAGCTTTAATTACATCCATTTTCTGCTATAATCTGAACATGAAAAAACTTATCATGTGGAATGTGGTGACGCTCGATAATTGCTTCGAAGGGGAGAAGCCTTGGGATCTTTCTTTTCATGAGCTTGTCTTGGGACAAGAACTCGAATCAAAACCGCTTGCAAGTGGCGGGGTGATAATGAGGTATGGGGTCATTATACTATAAAAAAACGGATGAGAAGACTGATTCTTCTCATCCGTTCGATGTTACTTCCTAGCCACATGACTAGGATTGCTTGCGGGATCGTAGATTCGCATTTCTCTGTCCATGCAATAAGGCCCCTTCCATTAATTACTAGCAACACCAACCCTCTGCGGTCTAATCGTATAGTTCCATTCGGGATGGAACTCATCTCTTTGAATATTTAGCCGACTCATTTCTTCATCTGATACCTTGGTACCTGTTGGGTAGATATT
>JANNXY010000042.1:0-64908 GCA_031409775.1 bacterium
TTCTGCTTCGGTAGCGAGGTACTGTCTCCACTGCTTTTCATTTAACAAAAGACGCATACGAGAGTATTTATCTATGGTTGTCATACCTACAGTATACAGATAGATGGAAGATGTATCAAGTTATAGGTGGAAGGGGCCTTAATGTAAATTTAAAAACCCTCCATTCGGAGGGTTTTTAAATTTAATTCTTTACTTCAATTAGACTTTCAATCTCATCATATTTTGCCCGAAGAACCGCTTGTTCATCGAAATCTGGGGTTCTTCCTGTATTTGAAAATTCATGGGTCATATCATGTAGCTCAGTAAGCTTGGCGGATGCTGCTTCGTAGTTGGCTGGACCTATTTGGCCTCGCAACTGAAATAAATTATCCAAATTAACCCCTACTTTGTTAAGAAAATTACTAAACCATTTTTTTCCTTCCTCATTTTCTTTTATTGGATCACCTTCACTCATTTTTGTATATTAATTTTAATTGTTAGAAATTATATCATTATTTTCTGGTTTTGGCTTGTTTTGTCTGATTATATAGGCAAACATTAGCCCAAACAGTATTACAACGAGTCCCAACCCTCCCCACACGATCCATGGATATTTCTCTGTTATACGGCTCTCGTCTGGATCACATTTGTCCCCCACTTTGTCTAGATCGATATCACTCTGGTTCTGGTTCGGCTCGTTTACACAGTTGTCTGTGCTGTTCACTACTCCATCACGATCGAAGTCATCGCAGGCATCCCCACGGCCGTTCTGATCTACATCACTCTGATCAGTGTTGGCGATACGAACACAGTTATCCTGCATATCAGGGATGTTGTCCTTGTCAGTATCTGCAGGTTTATAGTCTGAATTCTGAACTATTTTTCCTATAGATGCTTTCACCACGCCCTTGTCATCTCTCAGATTTGGCATCTCGCCGGTATTCAATGCCACAAATGATTCTGGGTCGCTATAAATGCGGTAACCCACTCCTGGTTGAGCTAGAAACCGAACTGCAGAGTATGACTTTACTGTATCGAGATTTATTATCGTTAACTCATTGATTCGCAAGGGCTGTGAATATTCCATCTGAATAGTCCAGTTTGATGAATTGGTTTCTGGAAATTGTATAGTGTTCGAATTAGGTCGGATTCTGGAGAGGATTACTTTCTCATTTCCATTTGTATCAAATGCCCTTACGGTAATAGAGGTAGGCAAAGCTACGTACTGATCAAAAGAAAAAACAATCGAATTGCTTCGAATAGATTTAGGGTACCGGAGAGAAAGAGAAACGGAACCCTGTGAACCATCTGCGGGCAAATCAAATGTTCGAGAGGTTTCGTAGTCATCGTCAGAAAGTTCATCAGAATTACTTGGGGTCATTTTCGTACTCGAATCTCCAACAATCAAACTCGGAATAAATTTATTTGATCCTGGTACGAAAACTCCAACTAGAGAGCGCGAATTATTATGTATAGGAACTTCTACAACAGTCGGGACTTTAATCTCTGGGATGATTACACTTCCCACATTTCTAAATGATCCTACTTGAGCTGCCTGAGCTATGGTCATAGCACTTACTACATTCCCACCCAGTAAAGGAATTACCAAAAGTAAAACTAGCGCCGCAGGCTTACTTTTCTTTATAAAAGCAGTACTGATAAAGAGGATCCCAATAACGATAAATGTCACAATGCGCGGTGCGAGATCCATATGCCACACATCTACGAATACAAGCCTAGCGACCACCAGTATAAGTATTGTTGCGCCATAGTGCTTGAAATTGATCACATTACTCATAAGCCCATAAACATATGCAGCCAGTCCGATAATACTGTACACCAGCAATGATCCAAATGTCGCGGTACTTTCTAGAGTATTCCCTGCATGGAAGCACAGCCACACAAGTGACAACAGATACACGGAACCTACTACATTGAGCGCAGTGTGGCCGTAGAGATGTGCAATACCTTTGTCTGCATCTTCTTTGTGAGACGAATAATAAAATACTCCGAGGAACATAAATGTAAGTCCCACCGCGAGAATGACAGAGAAATCCTCGTGCAATATATATGTGTTCCATTTATTTGATAGAAAGCTTGGCAATGCCATGAGAGCCGGCACCGCCATAAGCCACGCCATCGCGTAGCCTGCAGAAATTTTCTTGGTAACCAAATAGCTTGCAATAGATATTGCAGCCGCTTCGAATGTAAATGCGAGCACAAGCGATGGCCCATCGAGCTCTATGGACGTCGCTACCGCGAGGAATACCACTGATACGAGAGAATATACGTAGAACAATTTCTCTTTGCCGGTCTTTACATATACGAAGAAGCTCCCTGCTGCAAATACCACCATCCACACTGCGAGCACCATACTCTGCAACTCCTCACGTACTATGGTCATGGTAGTAAGCATGATGAGTATTGAATTTATAATTGCCACAAATACATCAGACGGACTCGCTCCAGACTTAGACCGAACAAGTCCTATAATGCTCACTGCGAAATACAGTACAGATAGCACAAAAATAATGCCCAGTATAAAAAGATTATCTCGAGCTTCGAATCTGTCAAAGACATTCCACATACTATAGAATAATATTCCGAGAACAGAAACAGCATTTACCACCCTCCAATTCTTCATAGCTGCGACCCAGACAGACCCCACAGTGATCACGAGCAGATAGACATAGAGCAGATCGATGTCCACGCGACTATCAGTGAGTATCGGCGCGATGAAGCCTATGAGTACAGAATAAATCGCAAGCCTTCTCATATCGAACATCACCGCCACAAAGCCCAGGTATACTGCGACGATAAATGGTATTGATAGAGCTACTGCAGGAGTAAAGAATCCATAGACCACCTGCGATGCGTAGCTAGTTATGACCACGAGAGCCGAACCAAGTACGAGGAGCATTGTTCCCTGCACGCTGTTTGATTGCATACGCAAGGTTCCCCACACAGCGATGATCGATCCCACGATGAGCCCGAGCGCCACGCGAGCATGGGGACCTATCCAATTGTGCACGAATGCATAACTTATAAACCAGCCGAATCCAACGAGGATCATTAGTACACCGACCTTGAGCAGCCAGTTCTCGCTAAACCATTTAAAGAATTTGTCCAGTGGATCCGGTCCGGATGGCGGAGGCATCACGTACGCGGGTTGTGCAGGAGCGGAAACTGGATTATAAGCAACTACGGGTGCCACCCTCTCAACTGACTTGTGCCCGATCTGTGCTTCGAGGTTCGACACGCGGCTAGATAGACTAACTAGCTTGATAATCACCACCACGAGCGCTACAAATAGTATAAATGACATAATTTATGAATTAATAATTATGTCTATATATTACCATGTTATGACAATTTCTCTAGCCTAGCTATATCTTCCTCGATAGATTTGAGCCCCGCTTCAAAGAATTCCGGCTTAGAGGTATCGACGCCGATGTCCTTAAATATCTGATACGGTGATTTGGAACCACCAGCAGACAAGAACTCTTTTATCTTGTTTATGAAACCCTTGTCTTCTTTGTACTTGGCATAGAGCGCTTTGGAAATTATCTGACCATAAGCGTAGGAGTAGACGTAGAAGAAATATCTAAAGTGAGAAACGTAGACAAATGAATATCCCTCGTCTGGCTTCACATCCATCGCTTTACCTATGTAGCTCTCGATATGCTTCTTGTATAAGTCGGCGTACTCCCTGCTCGAAAGTGCCCCTTTTTGCCTCACCAAGTTGTGCATTTCGAGCTCGAAGTTAAAGAAAGCGATCTGGCGGAATATGGTAGACATGTCATCCTGGATACGATCGAACAGGGCTATTTTCTTTTCTTTCTCTGACATCATTTCAAACACTTTCTCGAATGCAATGTTCTCGAAGAATGTTGAAGCAACTTCGGCAACAGAAATAGTATAGTTTTCATACAACACCGGCTGGCTACGAGAAAGTTCCGAATGTATCGCATGTCCCATCTCGTGAGCTAGAGTAGTATATGAGTTCAAGTTGTCCGTGTGATTGAGGAGAATTATGGTTGGTATATCGTGGCCGTTATTGCAAAATGCACCAGTTCTCTTGCCTTTCATAGGATAAACATCTATCCTCCCTGACTCTGCCATACTGAGTAGTATATTGCTGAATTTCACATCAGCACTAGCAAATGATTCTGCCGCCAAATCTACCGCTTTGTTGAAAGGGATTTTCATCTTGGTCTTGCCTATACTTATCGAAGTGTCTGCTATGCGGAGCTTCTTTAGCTTGAGTAGCTTGGCTTTGAGTTTGTAGAACTTATGTGAAATGTAGAATTTATCAGTTATAGTATTGACCAAAGTCTCTATAGAATTCAAATCATTCTGGTAACCCACAACAGTTAGCTCATATGGTTTAGAGACATTGCGTAGATCATCGTCAATTTTCTTGTTGGTAACTACAGCGTTGAGCTCGGCTTCTGCAATAAATGAAATACTTTTTAGCTTCTGTGATATCAGGTCACGAAGCTTGTAGCGGTCGGATTTGTTTAGCTCATTTATCATTCCTATCGCTTTACCCATCGGTAGCTTCTTGCCTTTCCATACTATCTGCTGCTGGTCCTGGAGCTTGCCTGAAACATCTGTCCACATGTTGTAGGCAGGCTGACGCTTGAGGTTGATGATCTTTTCTTCGGCTTCAGTTAAATTGTATTTGGCAGTAATAAAAATCCTTTCCAAGAAATATTTGTAACCTCCAAGAGTTTTATTAGTTAGAAATTCTTTTTGTTTATCTTTATCAATCTTACCAAGAGCAATTTCAAAGAAAATAATCTGGTTCGCAGCCATAGTTAGTCTGTTCTCCATCTTGTTTAACATCGCACGCATTGTGTCATTGTTACTATCCTTTTCTAAAAGCATCGACAGATACCAACCCGGCTTCCAAGTGCCTGCGGTTCTGTTTAGATTTTCCCAGTCTTCGAGTGCTTTGGCCAAACCTTCAGAAGTTTCTAGATAATCAGATTTGTCTTTGTATTTCTTGGCAAACTTCCAGTAAACTTTCTCAATCATTTTGCAATCTTCTTCGATCCGAGGATCACTGATAGATTTGTAAATATCACTAAAATCCCATTCGGTCTTATACTTTGTATTTTTGCTGGTTTTTAAGTTTTTCATCTAGCCAATCTAACATATATCCCGAAGGATACCAAAATCCTTTACCAAAGTATCTTTCAATTTCTGATTATAGATTGCGGCTGCGGGGTGGTAGAGCGGGATGATTTTTACTTTACCCCATTTAGAATCTGCGAGATATGACTTGCCATGTGCAGCGGAAATTGGCTCGATCTCATAACTCAAGCCAAATTTATCCATAATATAATTCATAGAATAACGACCGAGAGTGGCGATGACTTTCGGCTTGATTATTTCTAATTCCTGATCTAGATGTGGTCCGTACAATCTGATTTCCTCGGGAGTTGGATCGCGGTTCTCTGGCGGGCGGTCGTTTACGATATTGGTGATGTAGATATCATCTCGGCTTAGGTTTACCGACTCGAGCAATCCATCTAGAATCTTCCCTGCTGCACCACAGAAAGGTTTGCCAGATTTGGCCTCATTGCGGCCTGGAGCCTCCCCTACGAACACGATCTCAGCTGTGTGACTTCCCTCACCTACCACAGGTAAGTAGCCGTTTTCGGTGCGATATTTGTAGAGGGGTAGCTTTGTATTATTTATGAGTTCTTTGTAAATAGAGTCCATGGGGAGATTATAACATCCCTCCTGCCTCAGAAGGCAGTGCTCCCTTCAAAGGGAGAATTATACTCGCAGCTTCCCCAAAACTACGTTTATAACTGCAGCTAGGAACAGGAGCACAGGTACCTCGTGATGGGTTACAAATATTTCTAAATAGTGCAAAGTATTATTTACAAAAGAAACAAGTGATGTATGTGTCATATGTACGCAAGAAAGCCTCTTCCGAAATAGAAAGAGGCTTTTAATGCTTGATTATCTTTCCACTTGGATGTGGACTAGAATTAGCACCTAACTCAATAGGTTGCTCACAGGTCGTTGGGCTAGTTCCCTCGCTGTAGTCTGGATATCGTATGAGGCTTTCAATGCTTTGCTTATTATACCACACTATGATAATGTGCAAGCAGAAAAACATCGACTTATGCACCATAATACATTATTCCACTTTGGTGAAGCTGCAATTTCACATGCAGAATTATGTGCTGAAACACTTCTCAATGCCGATCCAGATAAAATGCTTCACAGTTTGGATAAGGATGGTTTCTACTACATGCTCTATGGAGATGAACTTAAGTATTTGATAATCTTTAGCAGATTCTTTGATCCTGAAGCGAATTTTGTTACGCTGCGCGGTTGCCCTACTGGTCCTGGGAGACAAGCTGGTAGGGACGAGATAATGAGACATATTGGGTCAGCAAAGAGATTTGCTACGGAGGTACTGGAAAGATGCAAAGAGCTCAGAGCCTAGAACAGGTTCTTTTTAATTTATCGCACCTTCTTTGCGTAGTAATTCCTTCTTACTCTTGCCCTGCAAGCCATTGTACTCACCAATTTTGCCATCGCTTCGGATCACGCGGTGACAGGGCACAGATTTATCAGCATTTGCTGCCATGATAGTCCCTACTGCCCGAGATGCTCCGGGACTACCGGCCTTGGTAGCGACACCCTTGTAGGTCATGGTCATCCCCTTTGGAATTTTCTTTACTATGCTTAAAACTTTTTCTTTAAATTTATTTTTTGCTTCTTTCATTTATATATATTTAGCATCCACAGAGATCCTTGATGTCTTGCATAATCTGATCCTTCTTCTCTAGAAGCGACGGCATAGCGTGCAATATATCCTCGCGATCTTTGAGCGTGACACAGTCCACAATCTTCTGGGAAATTATATACTGCTTCTCTGCTGTGGTAAGTGACGGCAGACATGTCACGGGGTGAATACCTGTCTCGATGATCATGTCATGCAGGTGACCCTTGGCTGGATAGTTCCACCCGATCATGTTCACACCAGCGCAGGTGCCGTATTGGATGGCCTTCTCTGTAAATTTAGTATTGGTGATAAGCAATCCATCTGTCATCTGCTTCTGTCCATCAGGAGTTGTAACTTGTACATTGCGCAAGTCGTCGAAACGGGATTTGATATATAGAGCGACCTTGAGGTCGGATTTGGCACCCAGCTCGCTATGGAATTTCACCTCGCCTAGGATAAGTGTCTGATCATTCCATGCCACTACATCTACCTCGTGATCAACGCACGTACCTTGGATAATTCTGCCAGTTTCTACATTGTAACCCTTCTTGCGCAGTATTGCTGCGACGAACTGCTCGAATGGGAATCCCGTAGGACCGAACTCTGCGATAGATCGGCGGAGCGAGTAACGGAGTGCGGGAGTCCTACCAACCTTGTCATGGAGCAAGTCAAATGCTCTACGGTAAATAACATTGGTAGTTACAGGCTCTTTGATCCAAGCAGAAATTTCTTCCGATATTTCCTTTGCTGTTATAACAGATGCACCGGCTCGCTCTAGCGAGCTGCGTAGCTTCTGTGCGTCGAATTCTTCTTCGGTTCCGTCGGTTTTGAGTATCAGGGGTTTCATTGGGGGATTTGCTAGCCTTTGATATCGATCTCTACTTCATCTATATTCTTGTCTGCTGGTACCTCAAACAGATTCAGCTGGATTGGCTTGCTATTCATTAAACCCTGAATTGACATAGGGTTTCCACCGGTTGTTTCTACTTTGAATTTCCTGTTGGTGATAACTTGGCTGCAAATTTCTTCTTCGTTTCTAGATGTATCCAGTGTGATAGTTGCAGATGTCTCGGTGTCTTTGGATATTGCAGAGACTAGGCTATAGCAAGGTGTAGGGAGATCGAGTGATCCAGCGTATATATGCTTGCCGTCTTTGTATTGATGCTTCACATTGATCACAGATACATAGTAGTCGCTGCCTGGGATAGGTAGGTTGTCTACTACGTCGTTCTTGTTCCAGTTCATCGCAGAATATACTCCCGCCACTAGAAGTATTATGACCAGTAGTACTGCAATAATCTTGCCCATATTATTTGAATTTTGCATATTTTCGTCCATATAGTTTATATTAGTTTATAACAAATCTATTATACCACCACCTACACATTCCTCGCCATCATATATAACTAGCGACTGGCCAGAAGCGATGGTAGCTGGAAATCCTGATTTGCTATTTGCTTTCCAAATATTTCCATGATTTTCTAAATCAATTTCGATCAATTCTCCGTGATATCTGTACTGTGCAGTTAGATTGTGATTACTTGTCCACTTTTCTTTGTCTAGAATATTTACTTTGGATAAATTAATAATATGGTCTGTGTGATTTTCGTTAGACTGCTTGGTTCCCACTGTAATAGTATTGTTATCGATATTTTTACTTAGTACATAAAGTGGTTTGTCATTATCTGTCTTCGCCTGTATCGTGAATCCATGTCGCTCTCCAATACTATAGAAAAACGCTCCGTCGTGGTATCCTATCACTTCGCCTTTAGTATTTAGAACATCTCCCCTTTTTTCCTTTATAAAGTTCTTTAGAAAATCTTTCATGTTTAATTTACCTAGAAAGCACAATCCCTGACTATCCTTCTTGTCACTTGTAAATAATTTGAATTTCTTTGCGAGTTTTCTCACTTCGGCTTTCTCGAGCCCACCTATCGGGAACTGGATATTATTTAAATCTTCTTTCTTTATTCCATACAAGAAATACGATTGCTCTTTGGCCTTGTCTTTGCTCTTGAACAATCTACCATTTATCACCTGAGCATAGTGGCCTGTCGCTACATAGTTTGCACCGTTGGCCATCGCCCAATTATAAAATACGCCGAATTTCACATGAGTATTGCACATCACATCTGGGTTCGGGATTCTACCTACGCGGTATTCTGCGATCATATAGTCCACAACCTCTTTCTTGTACGCTTCCACAGCATCGCAATCTCGGAAAGGTATGCCGAGCTGTGCACAGATTCGCATCGCGTCTCTCCTATCGTCACGGCTCGTGCATTCCATAAATGGTGGCTGCCAGACGTTGATAAACACTCCAGTCACATCGTATCCAGCATCTACTAGCATCGCTGCCGCCACCGACGAGTCTACCCCGCCCGATATGCCTACAAAAACTTTTTTACCTTTTCCATTTTCAACTTTCATTTTAACTTTAGTAATTATCTCGCAAGAAGCGAATCATTTCGCGGCTGTCGGCGTAGACGTCTTCAGAATTAAGTAAGATCACGACAATTGGACGTTTCTCACCCTGGACAGTTTCCTCATAGACTCCTATATATGTTTCCCCTGCTGCTGTGGTCTTGCCTATTTTACCCCCTAGAAAAGTACTATTTAAACCCGGAACGGTGTTGAAATTCTGCAGATCTGAATACAGAGGATCCCCATAGACACTCGTCGTGACTCGGCCAGCACTCAGGTTGAATACAAATCTGCGATTATTGAGAACGTATTTAGCGAGAGCGTATAGATCCTGCGCAGATGATACATTGCCATCACCTCCACCATAGGGGTCGACGAATCTGGTGTCCTTCATATTGATAGCCTGAGCTTTCTTGTTCATGAGACCCACGAAATAGTTCTTGCCCATACTGTCGGCTATCACATTGGCGGCCTCGTTCGATGACTCCATGAGTAATGGAAATAATAGGTCATAGACGGTTATAACCTGACCCGACTTGAGCCGAGGTTTAGAAGTGGTCGCCATCGAGTAATCATTTACCGTGAGGTTCTTCTCTATGTGGATATACTCAGTTGCAACTAGAGCTGTCATTATCTTGGTAATAGAAGCAACAGGGACCTGGTCACTTATACCCTGACTAGCCAGTATCGTATCGTTCTTCAGATCTGCTAATAAGTATTTCTCTGCTGTGACATGGGGCGTCTGACCGATATATTTAAATGAATCATTCTGCACATCTGACTCGTATACAATTACAGGCATACCGACTTTGGTTAGGTTGTACACGATCTCTGCATCTGCTGTAGATAGTCGTATACATCCACCAGAATAAGTCGAAGAAACCTCTGTACCATCCTCATAATACGGCCATCCATGTATAAAGAAGTTGCCCTGGAATATCATACTCCATGGCTGGTATACATGTCCGATCGAGGATAAGTGATTCTTTTTCTTGGCTTCTATTTTATAAATACCTGCAGGGGTTTCCCACCATGAGCCCTCTTTACCTTTGGATTTTATCTCGATTTCTTTGTTCAATTCTCCATCTATATATATGCGAAGTTTCATGGCTGTGAGGTCTGCTTCTACGAAGCTTTTCTTGTCTACCGTCAGAGAATTCTTGACCCTGCTAAAGTAGTTGATATCCGACATAGCAGCTGTAGAGCCATAGATAAAATCATTATCGTTCAATTTATCTGGCTCGGGGAAATTGTAGCCTTCTAGCGGGTTCTGGTACAAGAATCCCGCAACACCTATTACGATAATCAATATACCGGTTATGACCCCTCCCCATACTTTCTTATTACTTTTTTTTGAATTATTTGTTTCCATACTAGTCTTTTATATATTTAGATTTGTTTATATTGTGTTCATCGAGTGATTTGGCATAGTACATTTTCCCGTCGTCACCTGTTAGGAAATATAAATAAGGTGTATCGATAGGCGTAACTGTATCCCTGATTGACTCGATCCCTGGATTAGATATCGGACTAGGAGGAAGGCCTTTGTATTTATAAGTATTATACGGTGAGTCCAGCTTCAGATCTGCCACAGTGAGCTCCGCACTGGTTTTATTGTTGATAAACCTAAACGTCGCATCGACCTGTAGTGGCATTCCGATCTCTAGCCTCTTCCACAATATACCCGCTACTATTCTGCGACTTTCTTTGTCATTGGCCTCTTCTTCTACTATAGAAGCCATAGTGATAATGTCCGAGAGTGGTTTGTTGAATGCACCTATTTCTTGGCTGACTTCCTTTATTCTAGTTTCGAATGTCGTTGTGAGCTTGTCTATAACAAGCGGTGTAGTGGCGAGTGGCATGAACAAATACGTATCCGGGAACAAGTAACCCTCTTTGTCCTCTGCTTTCTCTACGAATGCCTCTGCGTCGAACCCGATGAGGTTGTCTGCTAGTATCTCCGACATTTCCCTAGAACTTATTCCTTCTGGAAGAGTAATCTTCCTCGGTATGAATCCGTAGATACCCCTACTAATACGTTTGGCAACTCCGTATACACTGAGTGGCTTCTCGAACAAATAACTACCAGCCTGTACATGTGTCTCGCTACCTGTGAGTACTATTGCCAAATGCAGCATGGTCGGAGATCTGACTAGGCCCTGGTTCGCGAGGTGCTTGGCAATACTGTACGATCCTCTATCTGCTGGGATTTCAACTATTGTATCAGATTCAAATGTAGGCGGTGCGAAGAAATAGTATGAAAAAACACAAATTAAAACTAGCCCTAGGATTCCAGAAATTATGATTTTGTACTTGTGGGCTTGGAACATCATATACATTATACTGGAAGATTACCTGGTGGTTCAGCCTTCTTGGACAGTACGCGGTCAAACGACGGAGTCTGCACCACCTGGCCTGGGAAGTGATACACGGTTGCGAGCTCCTCGCTGTTTAGCACCATGTGCTTTTCTTTGTTGGGTTCATAGAAATAATCTCTGGCTCTATATACTTCAAATAATTCCTGCTTTTTCTTCAACAATTTTTTGCCAAATATATCTTGCCAAGGGTAGTCAAACGATGTTGCGTTCTTTGGCTTGAAGCCATTTAGATTGTGCGAGCCGTACTGCTTGAATATACTCGTGAGCCCACCAATGTTCGATGCGTCAAAGAACTCATTCTCTGATATATACATTGCCCGGATCCCTACATCGTATGCGGGCTTGGATACACTCCTCTCGAGCGCATTGATCACTTCTGACTGACCCTTGCTCACATTGGGGAATACTTTCTGTTCCTTGCCGTCTTTGTCCTTGATCACTTGCACCGTTTCTTCTTTGATCTTCTTTATCTCCTCGGCTGCAGAATCCTTCCAATTATCTTTCTTCTTCCAGAGCTCTTTCCAGGCGTCATTGTAACCTTTCTCTAGCAAAGTCTTCTTAAACTTTCCCCAGCGTAGAGAAAAAGGTATCAAATCCTCATCCTTGTGCCCCCGCACAATAAACTGGATCCAGACTTGCTGACGCTGTCCTACGCTTCCCAGAAACTCTATCGTAGGTGTAATAGGATCTACTTTGAATTCTTCTTCTAGGAGCTTCTCCTCTCCGATACCGAAGTCACGGTAAGTCTTTATCGGGAATGCATCCGCTTTGCTAAGCTCGATCTCGCATCCCCATAGACCGTATTCACTAGGATTGTAGTTTATCTTCTTTGTATAATCTTTGACCTCTGTGACCTCGATACCTGGATACTGTGCATATAGCTGTGTCTCTGTAAATTTCTTCCAACCTGTCCATGTCCAGATGAAGAATCTAACCTTGCCCTCGATAGATGCAAGCTCGAGTGAGAAGTACGGACGAGTCTTGCCCAAGAAGTTCCTGTCGTACCATGTACCTTCGCCGCCAGTCTGGTTCAGGTTGAGCAGGAATGCCTCCATAGCGGATGGAGTCTTGGTAACTTCTTTGGGTAATAAGATTTCCAACACTACAGGGTTCTGCTTGTTCCAGAACACGCGACGCTTGTACGCAACAAATGTTTCGAAAAACTTACCCCACAGAAGAAATGGCAAAGAGACAGTAGCTATAGTTATAGCGTACCTGATTATAGAAGGGACATAATCCACCAATGATTCATTCATGTGTATATTCTATACTATAGAATAAATATTGTCTTTGTTTTTCTTGAAATGCTTGGGGTTCTGGAGATTTACGAGTATTGTATTTTCTTTTACATATCTTTCTTTCATAACCTTGTCGATGATCTGCTCTTTGGTCATTGGGCCGTTTTTAGAAATTACTGACTTGATAACGTCTTTGACTACACCTGAAATATATCCCCATTCAGCTAGTGCGTATAGACCTCTACCTACGAGAACGAACCTTTTGTCTTTGATAAGCTCATTGTGAGTGGTAGCAACATGTGCGCGCTTGCCAAATATAGAAGATATCGCCTTGGCTACTTCTCTAAAGTGGATTGGTGAACCGTGTCTTCTGATAATTAGGAATGCATAGTCGCGCATGCCTTTGAGTCTGATGTTGGGTGAAGTTGCCTTGCCCCATTCACCGAGTGGGTTCTTGCCTATAGTCTTCGACATAGAGAGCCATCGCTTGATCATTTCTTCATTCTTATACTCATCTGATAGATCCTTGACATGTTCTAGGAACTGCTTGATAAGCTCGGTCTCTGGGATTATGTCCTCATCATCTAGGTTCTCGTAGATCTTGCGGAGAGAGAGGTGAATCTTCTTGGACAACTCTTCGTCGATATGCCATCTATGGGTAAACTCATCATCGTCTTTCATTTTCTTGAATTCGGGAGCGAGAACAAGCATGAAATGAACATGGTTCTGAACTGACTTGTCTTTGCCTACTGAACGTAGTATCTCCTGCTCTGCAACGATACTTCCTAAATCCTTTATTATCTTTTGTAATTCTTCGAATGGTGCACGCTCTTTCTTGTATACATCAGATTTGCGGATGTTCTGGAGTGCGTATTCTTCGATCTGTCGAACACGCTCACGGGTGATGCCGTATTTCTTGCCTATTGCTTCTAGGGTGACTTTCTTCTGATCTGTACCTAGTCCATAACGAGCCGTGAGTATATCCCGGGCGCGGACTGGTAATGCGCCTAAAAGCTTTTTAACTACCTGCTTTGGTTTGAATTCCATGCGTGTGGTTGTCATAATTAAACAATTTATAAATAAAGATAGTTAGTAGATTATCATTATTATCAATTTCCGTCAACTACAATACTGACTAGCCTGCCAGGGACGTATATTTCCTTCTTTATTACCCTCCCGGCGATCCACTTATCCACAGCTGGTAGGGCTCTAGTAAGCTCAATAACATCTTTCTGTGTCGCTTCCCTGCTTACTTCTAGTTCAGCCCTAACCTTGCCATTTACCTGTATCGCAATCTTTATAGTATCTGAAACAAGCTTGGATGCATCGTATGAGGGCCAGTTTGCCTTGTGGACAGAGGATTTGTGGCCTATCTGGCTCCAGAGCTCTTCGGTTACATGTGGGGCAAATGGGGCAAGTAGCTGGAGCACGGTCTCGTAGACTTTATTATTTACGCTTTCTTCTTTCTCTAGTCTATTTAAGAGGATCATAAGTGTAGAGATGGCGGTGTTGAACGACATTTTCTCTATATCTTCGCTTACTTTCTTTATACTTTGATTAAGTAGAATTTCTACGTCAGAGGGAGTTTTAATCTTCTTGTCCAATTTCTCTGCTAGCTTCCAAACGCGTTCCACGAACCTACGTGAGCCAACTACACTATCTGAACTCCATGCAACAGGTTGGTCAAATGGACCCATGAACATTTCAAATACACGGAGACTATCTGCTCCATAGATCTTTACCAAGTCATCCGGATTAACAACATTACCCTTTGATTTGGACATTTTTTCTCCGCCTTCAGCAAGTATTAGCCCGTGGGAGGTTCTCTTAGCGTATGGTTCAATCGTAGGAACTTCTCCGATATCATAGAGAAATTTGTGCCAGAATCGAGAATACAAAAGATGCAGCGTAGTATGCTCCATGCCGCCGTTGTACCAGTCCACTGGGGTCCATTTATCAAGCTTATTCTTGTCAGCGAAAGATTTTTTATTCTTTGGGTCTATATATCGCAAATAATACCAAGAAGATCCAGCCCAGTTGGGCATTGTATCTGTTTCCCTTTCAGCATCGCCCTTACACTTCGGGCATTGGACGTTGACCCATTTGGAAATAGTTGATAGCGGGGACTCTCCGTTGTCAGTGGGCTCATAATGCTTTACTTTGGGCAATACGACCGGCAAATCCTTCTCTGGTACAGGTACCCAACCACAATCATTACAATTTATCATTGGAATTGGCTCTCCCCAATATCGCTGGCGAGAGAAGACCCAGTCTTTCAATTTATACTTTACGACCTTACGGCCGAATTCATTTGTAATTTTTCCTTTTGCTTCATTTGCAGTTAGTCCATCAAACTCGCCTGAGTTGATTACAATTCCATCGCCTGTGTAAGGAGGGAAATATTCTGAACTCATGCGTTCGAGCCAGAACTTGAGCTCTGAGTTTACCATTTTGCCTACAACGAATTCCTGAGGGGAAACCCACAATATTTCATTGGTTTCTTCTTCACCAGCAGCTATTTCAGTTCTATCGTTTCCAATAAGTTCGAAATACGCAGCGGTCGTGATGGCCACTCTGTTTTCATCTTTGTGTTTAGCAAAGTAAGAAGCTTGCACCGGTCCCCCGAGAGTTTTTATAAATTTCAAATTTGTGTAGCCAGTTTCCTCTATAACTTCGCGGACAGCAGCTTGTTCTGCGCTTTCATTTTCTTCTATCCCACCTATCACCACGGTATCCCATCCAAATTTACTATTGCGGATAATCAAGTATTTATCTTGGTTCGGATCGTACACTATCGCATGTGCATTCTTCCTTACTTTAGAGGACTTGTCTGACCTCGGAGGATTCACATGGTCTACAACCGAAGGCATGATTACGTCTCTTATTTCCAAATCGTATTTCTTTGCGAATTTAAAGTCACGTTCATCGTGAGCTGGCACTGCCATTACTGCACCTGTTCCATAATTAACCAGAACATAGTCTGCTATCCAAATCGGAATTTCTTCCCCTGTTGCAGGGTTTATGGCTACTACGCCTTTTACTTCCACCCCAGTCTTTTCCTTGGTAGCATCAGTTCTGTCTATCTCGGTTTTGTCTTTTGATTTTTTTATATAATCCTCTACTTCCTTTTTATTTTCTATTGGGAGTTCAGCTATCAGCCTGTGTTCTGGTGCTAGCACGATATAGGTTACGCCATATAGTGTGTCGGCACGAGTGGTAAATACTGTGATTTTCTCAGAACTGTCCTTGATCTGGAAATCAATCTCCGCACCTTCACTCCTACCAATCCAATTGCGTTGCTGGATCTTTATCTTTTCAAGGAAATCTACAGTGTCCAAATCTTTGTCCAATCTGTCTGCGTATTTGGTGATAGCAAGCATCCATTGATCCTTGTCCCTCTTTTCTACTGCAGTTCCACATCGTTCACATTTACCATCTACTACCTCTTCGTTGGCGAGGCCGATTTTATCTTTGGGACACCAATTTATATTCATTTTGGATTTGTAAGCCAAACCTTTCTCAAACATCTTTAGAAATATCCACTGTGTCCATTTATAGTATTCGGGATCAGTTGTATTGACCTCTCGTGACCAGTCAAAGGAAGCTCCTAAGTTTTTAATTTGTTTTCTGAAATTACCTGTATTTTGCTTAGTAACAAACGCGGGCTGTTTACCAGTTTTAATAGCATAGTTTTCAGTAGGAAGTCCAAATGCATCCCATCCCATGGGATAAAGCACGTTAAACCCTTCTACTCGTCTCTTCCTTGCAATTGCATCCAGGGCAATATATGGCCTCACATGACCGACATGGAGACCGTCGCCAGACGGAAAAGGAAATTCAACCAGTGCATAGAATTTAGGCTTATCTGTCTTTTCGCTTGTTTTATAAAGCTTCTTCTCTTCCCACTTCTTCTGCCATTTCTTCTCTATTTTCTTGTGATCATAAGACTTCATATAGTAGTAACATATACTACTATTCCATCGGCTTTGTGTCTATCGGATAGCGCTTGGGATCGATAGTACGAGTAAAGCAATTAGCGCCTTCGGTATGCTCGAAGCTCTCGTTCATTGGGAAACCGCCAATACTCGTATCCATATCCATCGCAGGATAAGGATAGGTCATTGAACCACCATAGCTTCCACGACCCTTGTTATCGTCCGTAGCTAGGGCGAAATCAGCACAGATTTCAAACGCTGGCGAGGTCGAGGCTACTTTATTATATCCATATACCTGACCTGATTCTGGATCTAGGAACTGATCTTTTACTTCTGGATATAGTGGATCGATAAGCTCATCTAGAGTCTCTGGGACTGCACCTGTGCGCTGATAATGGCTCACAACCTGCCACTGAATGTTCTGCAAATTCTCAATACGAGTCTGATCATCACGAAGCTTGCGCTGATCCTGTGGCAATCCAACGATAAATAATCCGCCAATTATACTTACGATAACTACCACCGAAGTAACTGTGGTAAAAATTCTTAATAAATTAGGTTTCGAAAAATATATTTGTCGTAGGTCGCGAACTGTGTACCAAAACACCGCAAATGCCACAATGAAAACTACTGCAAATTTAGAGACAAATCTGCTTGAAATCTCGCCAGAAAGGAAAGTGTTGATAAGGCTTATGAGGTCGCCTGCAACCACTACCCCCGCAACAAACAAAGTAAAATAAGAAAGCCATCTGCGTACCGACCAATCTCGAAGTGCCTCGTTGCTTTTTAATTCCTTGAACATGAGTTTGGACAGATAGATAAGTATAGGAAATGCAACGACGAGTGTTGACAGCGCGAACCTGATCGGAGAATAAAAAGGGTTATAGTCTCCAGCCAGTCTGTCTGGGAATACATAGTCGATCACTCCGAACGCGAACACTAGGAAGCTAGTGACAGATGTATACAGGGCAGCGACAATTCCAATCTGCAAGAAGAAATCTTTTGCTTTTGAGTTGTGATTTGTAGACATGATTCGTGATTAATAACAATAAGTGCTTATTATACTATAATTAAAAAACTGCGAACACTATTTGTTCACAGTTATGCATACCCGACAGGACCCTCGTACGCGAGTGGTTCAGGTATTACCTGATCTGGTTCAGGTTCTGGTTCTGCAGGCATGTCGTCAGGAGCTGAACCATTTTTTTTAACCTTTTCCTCTATTGCTGGGACCGTTTTACTTTTTAAACTTATAATCGCAGGGACAAATAAGATGACAGTGCAATAGGAAGTTGCTGCAAAGAAAAAAAGCATCAAATACAGGTGCTTGTTGCTTTTCTTCCAAATTGAGTAAATTATAAACCCTGTGATTATTACTGCGTCAAAGATCAATACCGCATATTGTGTTGTAGACATAGATTTTCTTTCTTCTGCCCTAAACTCTATACTTATTGCACAAATTTGCAAGTGTTGTGTTAGACCTTGAACTCCATTACATCCCCATCCTTCACAATGTATTCCTTGCCTTCTGTGCGCCAGTTGCCTTTCTTTAGTAATTCCTCCCAGGATATAACATCAGCTTTGATGAACTTCTCCTCAAAGTCACCATGGATCGCTGCGCCTGCCTGCGGCGCTGTCGAACCGTCTAGTATGGTCCAGGCACGAGTCTCCTTCTCCCCTGTTGTGAAATATGTTGCGAGGTTCAGTAGCTTGTAACCGGTCTTTATAAGGTCGTCTACTCCATCTGAGCTTGCCCCGAGTTCTTTGCGGAACATTTCTTTCTCTTCGCCCTGGAAGTCTTTGAGCTCATGCTCAACCCCCGCGTCAACAATCACATAGGTAAAACTATTTTTATTTAAAAATTCAACAAGCTTCTGAAAACGCTCATCATTGGTTTCGTCGAGGTTTGTCGCACCAGCCTTCTTATTGAGTACATACATAAATGGCTTCATGGTAAGCAGATGTAAATGCTTCGCTATCACCTTTTCTTCTTTGGTTAGTTTGCATTGGTTGGCGAGTAGTCCCGTCTCTAGTACCACAGCGAGTTTCTCACATACAGCAAGCTCGGCGATGGCATCCTTCTTGCCAGCCTTTACGTCTTTGCCTAGATTACCTATACGCCTCTTTACCGTTTCTTGGTCAGCCAATATTAATTCCAAATTAATAACTTCGATATCAGACAATGGATCGATCTTGTTGTTTACATGGAGTATATTTCCGTCTTCAAATATTCTCACCACTTCGCATATCGCATCCGTCTCGCGGATATTCGACAGGAATGCATTGCCGAGCCCTTCGCCTGCAGATGCGCCCTTTACAAGCCCTGCGATGTCTACGAATTCGATCGCTGCTGGGATCGTCTTCTGAGTTTTACTAAACTCCGCGAGCTTGTACAGCCTCTCGTCCGGCACCGCAACCACCCCTACAGACGGGTCAATGGTTGCAAATGGATAATTGGCAATAAGCACACCCTTATTTGTAAGTGCATTAAACAACGTCGATTTCCCCACATTTGGCAGTCCTACAATTCCTAAAGATAATTTCATAGTTTATTGATAGTAACACACTGGATAAAATTGGAAAGTGAAATCACAATTTGATCGAGGAGAGTTCTAGCGACAACTCTTCATTAACCGACGAACCATTGACATACTGGTAATATATATGCTATAATAGAGACGCTAATAGTTCTTTGAATAAGTTGGTGAGGGATTTTAGGATAGAACCTATTCTATTATACAATCCCCCACCAACTCCCAGAAGGAGAAGGTGTACCGGGAAGAAAAACAACGTAGATATGAAAATCCAACTCCACAACATCCTGCTCGTCCTCATCGCCGGTCTCCTCATCAATATCACAGTGAAGACGCCTGAACCGGCAAAGTCTGTCGCTACGTCTGGCTACCAGATAGTCACGGCTGAAGTCGTCTCGCGCGGCACGGTGGGTGCATATGGTCACGCCCAACGTGGCTACATGCTCCGCACGCCAACCGGTTTGAAGTTCGTTCCTGATGGCGGGATGAACCTTCCAGAAAACGTCAAAGCGGTCTTTCTGACCACCTACCCCAACGGCAACAGCGAGATCACTGGCACGTTCTACTACGAGAGCCAGCTCTAAATCTTCTGCGGAGTCGGCATCACAACAGGTTCCAATCCTGTAAAACGCACCTCGCTACGGCTTGGTGCGTTTCTTTATTTCCTCACCATCCAGCTCAGCTTCGGTAACTTAATCACAAACTCAAATGGTACCCACTTCTCTATCTCACTATGTTGGGTAGAAAACTGACCATACCTTAAGATAATTTCATAGCTAGGTGATAGTAGCATAAAAACTGAAGAATTTGAATGGAAAGTCTTCAGAACTCTGATATACTATTAATTATGAATAATAAAATCTTAATGGTAGGAATAGCAGCACTTACTGTAGGCGTTATTGGTGGCTATGCCATTGCCAATACAAATATAGTAGACGCACCAATTAGTAATCAGAGGCAAGCGGATGCCACCCCTATGGGCATGCATCGTATGTCCGGCGACTCAATGATGGTTAACGGGAACACAAACACAGGTAGTATGAACAATATGGACCATATGATGTCTATGATGGTACAAAGTGAGCGAGAGTTCATCGATGGAATGATACCGCACCATCAGGAAGCAGTGGACACAGCCAAGGAAGTAATGGCACGAGGTGGTACAACCCCTGAAATAAAACAATTGGTTCAAAACATTGTGGTAGCTCAAGAAAAGGAAATTGCTGAGATGAAAATGTGGTATAAAACTTGGTACAAAGAAGCATACAAGGAAGATGACAAATACAAACCTATGATGCGAGAACTTTCTTCTCTTTCGGGGAAAGAACTAGACCAAACATTTCTCGAGGATATGATAATGCATCATATGGGAGCGATTATGATGGCCCAAAGTGTTCAACCGCATATTGAACATCAGGAGATGGAGAAACTCACTCAAGCTATTGTCACGAGCCAATCAGCTGAAATCAGACAGATGAGACAAATGCCCAGGTAGGTTGGAGATCAATGATATCGACTTCAATATCATTCTTACAAAATCCCTATACTTGCAAGCAGAGTCTGTAGCTCCTCTCCACCTAGTTTCCTGTATTTGTTCTGACCTAGATCACCGAGCTCGATATTCATGATCCTGGTGCGACGTAGTGTCACCACCTGGTTGTGCATCGCTTCTACCATGCGACGGATCTGATGCTTCTTGCCTTCGGTAAGCACTATGCTAAATGTCTTGTCGTCTATTATGTCCACCTCGCAAGGACGTGTGAGATCGTCCTCTATGGTCACACCCCGCTCCATCTGCTCCTCGAAGCTACCACGGAGCTTGTTGGCCACTGTTACTATGTATTCCTTGTCATGTTCGCGATCAGGGTTCAGGAGCTTGTCGGTGAGTCTGCCGTCATTGGTAAGTATTATGAGCCCGTCAGACATCTTGTCGAGTCTACCTACTGGGAATACTCCTGTAAGTCCCGATGCCTCGAGTATGTCCTTCTCGCCGAGCTGTGGTGAATGGGTGATCACTCCTACAGGCTTGTTATAAGCATAATAGACATGTGGCGTAGGCTTGCCAGAGTATTTGACCTCTACCAGGTCGCTATGGCTTACCTTGTCACCGAGCACAGCGACTTTACCATTGAGGTACACCTTGCCGGCCTTGACCAATTCATCACCACCTCTACGGGTAGTGATGTTCTTCATCGCGAGGTATTTGTTGATACGCATCGGGTACTCTGCATCAGGCGCTATAGGGGTTTCTTTCATAAAGGGAGTATATGCTAAAGTCACGCATTGAGCAATTTACTCATCTTTACACAATCCATTAAACATGTAACATACTCATTAGAATAGCTATTTAACTCAAAACATATGATAACACTAGCACCCGAAGATACACTCGCTGGATGGATGGTAATGATGAGGATATATGTCAAACAATTCAAAAACTTACCGAGGGAAGAAAATCGTGAGGAAAGCGTAAAAGAATTTCGTCGAGAAGTAGAATTAGGCATGAAGGAAATTGAAGGAAAAATGACTTCCCTCGCCATAGAAAGCGACAGTAGAAAAAGACATTTTCATCTGACCAATTGGGCAAGTCGCATGCAGGTTTTCCTTCTTAACCTAGGAATTCTAGATAGAAACCTTGCCCTCACAAAAGGACAAAGGTGGAACTGGAATGAGGTTATTTGCGCAATGGCTTTCCTGCAAGCTATATACAAAGGCGCTTGCGTCACGCTCTGGCAAAATTGCGCAGAATGAAAAAAGTAATGTTTGAAATCGAGCCTCCGAAAGCTGAACGAGTTGAACTAGCTGCTGTAGGACATGTAACGAAAAAGGGTCCTTTTCGAATTCAGATTTTAAAGGGAAATTATTGGATTACTATGGAACCATGCGAACTGATTCCCAACCCACCTATTGCCGCCAAAGCAAATAGTATTAATCACAGATACGATTATTTTGCTAATTACAGAATCCATGCCAAAGATGGCCCATGCCATCTAGAAGTTATCCCCCTCGCTCCAGTCAAAAGACATTGAGAGCGAGTTTTTATTTCTTGAATATTTATCTTTATGATAAAGTAATTGCAGATGAAACTCTTGCTAACTATACTTATCCTATCTTTGTTTACTATTGTCCCCGCCGTATTCCGAGAAATCCTAATCGTGTCAAAGAGAAAACGGAGCCAAAAGACAATTGACACTCTGCGCATGGTCAAATAGCGCAGAGATTTTTATTTATAATTTATCTATAAAGAATTTAACAGCTTCGAGTGGATCTGCGATATCTGTAATAGTACCTCCGGCAGCCAAGTCATGTCCCCCGCCGATATTTAGCTTCTCTACAATTTCTCGAACGTTTTCACCAGTTGGAAGCGAGCGGAGGGAAAGCCTACAGCCAACAGACTTAGGCATCACTGTAAATCCCCACGGATGATCCTGGATTTTACGAATATATTGCGATATAAATATGCTCTTTCCGCTCGTCAGATCGTTTTCAGTTACATTATTGTTATCTATAAATTCTCGACTAACGTAACTATATGAAAAGTTTTTTAGTCCTTTTACACTTCCATGTCTAAGGTTTCCTATTAACTCTCTGATTACTTCAAAAACTTCTGGGGTAATATACCTATACCTTGATTGAAATTCTTGGATCTCGATCTGGCCAGTTTCTATTAGAATTTTTGCTATTTCCAATGTTCTAGTCTGGTTTGGTTTCAGGTATGAGAAGTTGCCTGTATCTCCGAGGACCCCAAGTAAAAAAGTTTCTGCTAAACTCTTGTCAATTTCGACATTTGAACACAACTCAAATATAATCTCTGCACAACATGGCCTAGAAGTATCAGAAATTAAGAGCGTGAATTGGTCTGGCGGGGATTTGTGATGGTCCACACATATTGTGTTTACTAGATTTGCGAACTTCTCTGGTCTATTTGAAGCCCTAATCCATGATTGTGCATCCAGAATAATTTGCAAATCACTGTCTCCAATTCCGTCTGAACAATCTTCTAGGAACTCAATTTGGTCAAAATATCTAAAGCTCGTAAACCTACTATCACGCTCACCACTGTAAACTATCCGTACTTTCTTGTTCGGGTGAATTTGTTTGATAACTGAATATAAACTTAATGTCGAACTAATTGAGTCATCATCTGGTGACATATGCGAAGTGATAAAG
The DNA here is from genome assembly GCA_031409775.1 of bacterium. Classification (GTDB taxonomy): domain Bacteria; phylum Patescibacteriota; class Minisyncoccia; order Phycocordibacterales; family CAIZIN01; genus JANNXY01. The sequence continues at coordinate 23,410 of JANNXY010000042.1, forward strand.
ATGCTCTGTGCGGCATCTATCATCTGCCAGAATTTTGTCTTTAATTGGTCTTCCATATTTCTTCTTGTCTCACGAGCAGACTATCTGACTGCTCTGGATGCTTCATAATAGACTTTACTATATTCTCCATTCTAGCACCTTGGGAACCTTTGACCAGTATCATGTCATGAGCGTGGATATGCTTCTGCAGATAATTCTGCGCATCAGTCATGTTTCTAAATGAGTGGATCTTGCCATGATGCATCTTGGCTTCCCTGGCGCCTTTGGCGAAGTCTTCGGCTCTCATACCCACTGTTACCAGCACATCGACGCAGTCCTTTGCAAGCACTCCCAGCCTTACGTGTTCACGTATGGTATGTTTGCCTAGCTCGAGCATGTCACCAAGTACAGCGACTTTCCTGTGATTTGACTTGATGCCTTTCATCGTTAGGAGTGCTTCTTCGAGCGCGATAGGTGAAGAATTGTATGTATCATCTATTATCTGTGAGCCGTGTATTCCGTCGATGAGCTTCATTCTGCCTGGCGGAGATTTGTGGTGACGCAATGCTTCAGAGACTTCCAATCTGTTTAAATTCCTCGCCTCTGCAACTGCGAGTGCAGCAAGTAGTGGATACTGATGATGCTGCCCCACAACTCCCACTAGCTCGAACGGATTGTCAGAAGACTTGATATCTGCATCCAAACTGAACCCGTATGTGATTATTTTCTTACCCTCTATTCTCTTTGTTAGATTCATAATCTCTGGGTCATCGGCGTTCAGTATGGCTACACCATTTTTCTTTAGGCCCTTTACTATCTTTTTGTCTTCTTCGTTGAGCTCATGTGGGGAGTCGAAAAACTCTACATGCACCGGTACCTCTGGACATCGAGTAAGTATAGCTATGTCGAGCTTGAGCCATTTCATAATGTCACCTACATCACCTGGTCTGTCTGATCCGATCTCGAGTAGCAACACTTCTGGATAGTCTGACTTGAAAACGCATTTGGTTAGTCCACTCCACATGATCCTGATCCACTCTATAGGGTTGTTGTAGCCAGATGGGAGATCGAGTACTGTAAGTGGTACCCCGAATTCGCTGTTGAAACTCTTTTGTGACTTTCTCACTTTGCCAAATGGAGATAGCGCAGTATATACAGCGTCTTTGGTCGAAGTCTTCCCGACACTACCTGCTATACCTATCGTAAATGGTTTGTATTTGCGCAATACTATTCTGGCTTCAATTCGCAATATAGCTATCACTAACTTTTTAAATATATTTTTCATATTATCAATAATTATCTATCTGGTGGGATATTGTAATAGCTTATCAGAAAATCAGTCATGTTGTTAAATGGCGAAGTGAGTGTATGTGATGCATAATCTACACCCTTGGGATAAACTGTATATAGAAACACGATGAATCGAGGTTTATACGCAGGGAAATAGCCAAAGAACGAATGCAAATAACGATCATCATAATACCCACCCTGTGGGCTAGGGATCTGGGCTGTACCGGTCTTGGCGGCTATTGCATAATGATCATGCTTGATCTCGCCACCGAGCAGCGCCTCGTCTACTACATTTACCAACATGCGTGTTATTTCTTCTGATGTCTCTGGCTTGATGATCTGGACTTTGTCACCCAACTCGGTCTGCTTGGTGACACCTATTTTGTAATTTATAGATTTAGCCAGATGTGGATGTACTCTGTAACCACCGTTCGCTAGAGCCGACAATGCAGATAGTGTAGATATCGGCGTGAGAGCGATACCTTGTCCGAATGATGCCGTCACAGGCTCGATCATCCTACCAGTGTCTAGATTGTCAGTTAGCGGGCTACCTTCGTATGGCAAGTCTATACCAGTCTTCTCTGTGATGCCGAAGCTCTTCATATAGTCTGTAAACCTATCCCTACCGATTCTCTCTACTATATGCGCCATACCAACATTAAGTGACTTGGACAATGCAGTCTGCATATCTATCGTACCGTATGCCTTCCGATCGAAATTGTAAATGGTTGCTTTATCAAATGTCGCAAAGCCTTTGTCGTTGTAAGTACTACCTGGAGTAATCACACCTGCATCTAGTCCAGCAGCAACTGTGAGTGGTTTGATTATGGATCCCATCTCGTAAACACTTTCGACCATGTTGTTGGAGAATGTCTCGAGGTCTTCTACCTCTCTAGTGTTGTTGGGATCAAATGACGGTGTGAGCGCCATCGCATAGATCTCACCTGTATTGGGGTCCATCACTATCCCACCAGTCTGGCTAGATGACCAACGAGTATTGGTACTCTCTATGACATCTTCTAGGTAACCCTGGACAGTCGGTTCTACCGACAACACGATATCACCTTCGAGGCTCTTTTTATTCAAAACATTATCTTTTATACCGTGCAGTAGTTCGGTAAAGAAATTCGCATAAGTATTCTCTGTTGTTCTAGATAGAACTTCGTCATAATACGACTCTAAACCATAGTAGGCACCGAGTTTGTCACCTTTGTAAGACAGGAACCCCACCATGTGTGATCCAGTATTCCCACCTGGGTAGTATCTCCATCTTTCTTTGTAAATATCTACACCTGGTATATCTAGCTTCTCTATGGACTTGGCTACATCTGACTCTACTCTATCTGCTACTTCTTCGAAAGGATCTTTGGCTTTAGAAGACTTGGCCATGAAATCTGTATAGTCTATACCTGAAATATACTTCGACAAACCGCTGTAAACAGCCTCTCTGTCAGTAATCTTGGTCGGGTTGATAGATACCATGTATCCGTTCTTGAGCCCGGCAGCTGCGATGAGCGATCCGTCCTTGGCGGTAAAGAATATAGAACCTCTATCAAACAGACTTGTATAGGGTCGCGCATACTGTCGATCTGCTCTAGCACTATATGTCTCACCGTTTACAACCTGGACTAGATACAATTTAATCACAATTATAATTGCAAAAAGAAATATAGGAACTGTGATCAATCTAATACGGAAAGTCAATTTATCAGACATAATACAACTATATCATCACTATCTCATTCTGTTTATAGACATCGCAGTTTCTCTGTCCAAGCCTATAAACTGAGGCTTCTTTACTTCAACAAACCCCATCTCCCCTGCCTTCTCGAGAGTTACAGACTGTTTGAGCGCGATGTACTGAAACTCAGACTCAGCGAGTGAGCTCGTAATAGTAGATATGCTACGAGCGAACTGTGAATTATCCGAAGCATTCTTCATCATGTAGCCCAAATTTGCAATATAAAAAATAAGTGCACATGCACACAATGTCATAATCGACTTTATTACGTATTCTCGGATTTGGTTTATATTTCTAAATGATTTCATAATATTTTCTTTATAACCCGGAGTTTAGAACTACGTGATCTAGGGTTATCACTAACCTCTGTATCACTTGGAACTATTGGCTTCTTGGTCAGTATTTCTCCACTACATGCGGACTCTAGCGATCTGAAGTACTGCTTGACTATCCTGTCCTCCAAGCTATGGAAACTGATCACCGCGATACGACCACCCACTGCGAGCTTGCCCCACGTCTTCTCCAGACCTTCTTTAAGCGCATTCATCTCGTCATTTACAGCTATGCGTAATGCCTGGAAAGTCTTGGTAGCAGGATGAGTTCTGCCATGTCTCGCGTAGAACGGTACCGCACTATATATACATTTCTCTAGCTCTGCGGAAGTCTCGATAGGCTTAGACTCTCTCTGCTCTACTATCGCTCTGGCTATACGTCTCGCGAATTTGTCCTCACCGAATCCATAGATGATGTCCGCTAGCGTTTCTTCTGCCCATGTGTTGACTACATCATATGCACTCAGTGCATTTGGGTCTGTAGAGAGCGTCATGCGTAGAGGCTCATCCTTCTGGAAGCTGAACCCTCGTCCAGACTCATATGTAAATGAGCTAACCCCGAGGTCGAACAGTGCTTTGTCGATATGGTCGATAGAGTGCTTCTCTAGTGCTCGGTCTACATAGCGGAAATTGATTTCTTCGAAGATGAATCTGCAATTGTCTGTGCAGTTCATTAGTCTCTTCTCCGAGCGTGAAATCGCGTCTGAATCAGCATCGAGTCCAATCACAGTGAGCCCCGATGTAGATCTACAGATCGCTTCGCTATGTCCACCAGCACCGAGTGTCGCATCGAGGACGATGTCGCCTGGTACAATGGACAAGCCTTGTATGGATTCGTTTAAAAGAACTGGTATGTGGACTAGGCGGGCTAGATCAGACATATTAGATTGCTCCTATTTCCCCAAGTTTGGAAGCCATCTGGTCTGCTTCCTTGCTTACCTTTGACTTGTATGACTTCCAAGTCGACTCATCCCACAGCTCGAGCCTGTTGAACACACCCGCAAACACCACCTTGTCAGCAATGCTTGCAAATGACTTCAAATGCTCTGGAATAAGTATCCTCCCGCTCGCATCGACATCTACCTCTACGGCTCCAGCGAGCATAAATCGGTTGAACCCGCGAGATGTTGCATCAAGCATACCGAGACCACCTAGCTTCTCGGCTATCTTCTGCCACTCCTTGGTCGAGTAGACAAACAAGCACTGGTCTAGGCCGTGGGTTATAACGATAGATTTGCCAATCACTTTGCGAAATTTCACAGGAAGCGAAGTTCTTTTCTTTTCATCAACGGTTTGTGTGTATTCGCCTATTAGCATAAAGTTACTTTACCACTATTTCCCACTTGATACCATTCTATCCCACAATCCCCCTTTCCGCTCCCCACTTATCCACTTTTTCCCTCAATTCTAGAGTTACACAACATCCTCCGCTCTTTTGCAAAGCCAAAAGCCCACCTCCCTCAAGGCCTGCCTCGCCGGCAAGGCGGGGAGGAATTTATGCTTGACAAATTTCCTTTCCTTATGTTAAATTATGACCTGAACAGCTCTTTGAGCACAACCTACTAAAATATGAAAAAACCTGTTTGGCTTATTAAACTCCTACATTTTTGGGTAAAATTTATTGGTGGGATTGAGGGAGACGCATCATACTTTTACGAAAAAGTTCCTTGTGCTGATGGATTCCATCATACAGAATTCACAATATTTTGTTCAGGTACTACAAAGGAAGCAGAGGCCTATCCATCCTCAAACTTTGACCTGATTTCCGAAAAGGACAAAGAACTGATAAGAGACTTTGTCACCAAGCTTGGTTTCAAACTTAAGCAACAGTCAAAATAAATAATGACTGATTTTATTTAAACCACTTCCTTAAATCTCTTGATTAGAAATTCGCGGTCGAGGACAGAGAGGAACCAGCCGGCCTTGGGACCAGAAGATTTTCCTAGAATGGAGAGGTAGATCGCGGAGAAGAATTCTTTGGGTTCGATTTGAAGACTTTCTTTGATCTCATGAAGCTTGGTGTGGAATGCCTGGCCTTCGATAGACTGATTCGCCTCGATGAATTCTACGAGCAGAGTAAGTGCCTGTTTCTGGATATCAGAGAAGTTCTTTGCACTTTCTGGTACTTCCTTTTTAATTTCGAATTTATATTCCTCGGGAGCGAATTCTGCAATCCATTTCTGTACATATGTGATACGGTGAAGCAATTCTTTCTTGTCTTCGTCGGTGAGAGTAATTTCTTGGAGTTTTTCAATTTCCTTTACTGGATCCAAATGCGGCATCTGGGAAATGAATGCGACAGTTGAAAACCTCGGCAAATGCCTCTCGGTAATATTGCCCTGATCCTCTGGCTTATGCGATAGGTAAAAGGCGCGGGTGAAATCGTCTTTAACACCTCCGAAATACTTTTTCGCGTAAGTATCGTAGTTATCAAATAGAATTGGCACGGTATCTCCTGCCGGATCGAATTCGAGGACCTTCATTGGTTCTTTGTATATAAGTAAAAATCTAAATAACTCTGCAGGGAGTAAATCTGCAATCTCTCGCGATGATGACCCAGCACCTTTGGAACTGGACATTTTCTTGCCACCGACTTGAAAGAATTCATAAGGAATGTTAAATGGTGGCTCAACACCGAACACTTCGCGAGCGATGGTATCTGCGACTTCCCTTGCACCACCTTTGGTCGAGTGATCCTTGCCGCCTCCCTCTACATGGACTCCGATTATCTTGAACTTGGCAGCCCATTCTACCTTCCACGGAAGCTTGGCACGACCATCAAACGGAGATATCCTGCCCTGCTTGCCACATCCCGTGGCCCATTTGACGAAGTCACCACATGTATACTCGACTGTCTCCCCGTCCCAGTTTCGAGCCTTGGTAGTCCCCACCTTGCCACACTGCTCACATACCACAGAAAGCGCGAGCCAATCATCAGCACGAACTGAGCCAGAAATTCTCTTGTAAATTTCTCGGATCTTGTCTGCATTATCTAGAGCGAGCCTGATAGCTTCGTTATATTTACCAGACTTGTACAATTCACTAGATCGGTAGAATTCCGGATAGAATCCTGTATCAGTTATCACCTGCATGAACTCGCTCGCGAAATATTCTGCATAGTTGGTTGCTATCGCATCAGGAGACGGGACGTTGCACAGAGGCTTGCCCATGTGCTCTCTGAATTTATTTTCATCCAGATACACCGGCAATCCATCCATCGGATCATAGTCGTTGATTTCGTAAAGGAATTTGTGAAAGATTCCTTTCTCCTTTAGCACCTCATCGATCATGCCATGTATTGCAACACCTCGCATCGATCCTACATGTACGCGACCAGAGGCGGTCTTCTCGTCACGTATGACAAGAGGCTTGCCGCTCTTTATAACAGCGTCAAAATGCTTTTCTATTTCCGATCCTATTCGGTCGGTCCAAAACATTTTTTTAACATTAGGCTATATCGATAACTTTGTAATTTACTTCACCTTTGGGAGTATTGAATGTGAATGCTTCGCCTTTCTTTTTGCCCATGAGAGCTGCACCTAGAGGAGATACGTATGAGATCTTGCCTTCGGCGGTGTTGGTCTCCTCGGATCCGACGATTTTAAAAACTTTCTTTTCTTTGTCGCCTTCTTTCTGAGCTGTTACAGTAGAACCTATTTCTACTTTCTCGCTATGATGGAGGGCCATTATGACAGCGGATTTGAGTAGGTTCTCGAGCTTCATTATGCGCTCCTCTGTAGATGCCTGGAGCTCGCGAGCCTGTTGGTATTCGGCGTTCTCTGATAAATCCCCCAGGCTTTTGGCATATTCTAGGGATTCTGCGATTTCTTTGCGCTTGCTGGATTTGAGCACTTCTAGCTCCGCTCTTAGCTCTTCAAATTTTTCTTTTGTTAGGTATTCTTTATCGTTCATGTTGTTTTATTAAATATAAAAATGTCTGGTTATTATACACGAAAATGAAGTTTTTACAAATTTGATGAGATTGACACAATCTAGTTTTAATTGTCAAAATATTCTGGTGTATTTATATTCATCCAGTCTACGAGCTGGCGCATAACAAACACCGCTCCTACTGTGTTGGATCTAGGACCCTGCTCCATCATAACTACGAATGCGTATTTGGGATTATCATACGGCCAGAAGCCTTCATTCCAAGAATTTACCTTGGCCTTGGTAGTTCCGAGCTCTGCTGTACCAGTCTTCCCCGCAATCTCTACATAAGGCACATTGAGAGCTTTGGCGGTACCGATGAGTGCTCCCTGCCTCATTCCTTCTCTTATAATCTTTAGGTTTCCTGGATTGACCCCTAGATCTGTAGAGCTAGCTACAGTACTACTAGCCACTCTAAGTATTGTAGGATCTATTAGCTTGCCACCGTTAGCTATCGCTGACACTGCCCTGAGTGCCTGCATAGGAGTCGCTTGGAATCCGTATTGTCCGATAGAGGTAAAGTAGGTATCCCCAAGTCTCCAGTCATCACCGTCAAAATGCTTTTTCTTCCATTCTGGATTCGGCACTGTTCCTGACTTGCCTTCGAAGAATCCCACAAGTGGCGAGCCGAACCCAAATAGTCTGTAATATTTGTCGAGTTTGGTAATCCCGAGGCCTTTGATATCTGCGAACCCTCCACCTATTTCATAGAAATACACATTGGATGACAATGCTATCGCTTTGCGCATATCCACTGGACCATGTGCTTTCCAATCATTGAATGCTGTACTCTGTGATGGATTATACGGGTTTACTACTTCTATCTTGCCGGTACTAACTATTATTTTGTCCGGTGATATAGTTCCCTCCTCCAGTGCACCTAGTGCGACATATGGCTTCACGATTGACCCAGGTGTATACAACCCATGGTTAAGTCGACTCAGAAATAGGTTCCTGGGGTCATTGAAATACTCTTTTATCTTTGCACTATCACTACCCTCTGTCATCACTGACGAGCTGAATTCTGGATAACTAGTAAATGCCACGAGCTCTCCAGTATGGACATTCATAATAGCAGCTGCTCCACCAGAGAACCCGATATCATCTGACAATTTCTCCATATATTCATATAGCTTGGCCTGGATACGCGAATCCACAGATAGTTTAAGTGTTTCTCCATGCTCTGCTGGTTCTAGTACATTCTCGGATACTACTTTACCAAGTGCATCTGTCTCTGTGATCTTGATACCGTTTTTACCTTGGAGTATATAGTCATAATATTGCTCCGAACCAGTCTTACCTTTGAGCTCATGGTCAAAGTAGATGCCCTTCTTGTCCTTCTTGGGATAGCTTATATACCCGAGTAGCTGACTGAAGCCAGATGTCGTAGTGTATACCCTGGTGTTAAACAGCTCGCCCTCACGCGGTGTGTTCCATGCGAGTAGCACATCATTGCGATCAACTATCGTACCTCTTTCGGCAAATACAATATCGTTGTTGAGTCTGTTGTTCTCGCTAATTTTTGCATAGACTTCACCTTTACTTATCTGTAGTGCCCATGCTCTAGAAACGAAAAATAGTCCAAAAAAAAGAAAAAGTAACCCTATAAATAAAATGGTTCTACGAGGGATACTTTTCTCCATTCTACCCTCGAACTGGTTGTCATCGAACCTTGGTAGGTTGCGTGCATCCATAAATATTTCGTCTGGGAATACTTCGTGATTCTTCATTACCTTCTCATTTTATCCTTTATTATTGATATAGCAAAATACGTGATTATGAAGCCTAGATACCATAACAAATGAATCTTTTCGAGCCTACCAAATGAGTTGATAGATACAAATAGTGCAAACAGCATCAGTCCCTCGATCCAAGCATCGATCAGGATGAGGCCTACGGCAATCAGGGTGAGTGGGAACACCCACGGCAGAAGCAGTATAGATAATATGATTGCGATATCAAATGTTATCCGTGATAATTTCTGCATTATTTTAATATTACCCATTTGATAGAAGAGGTAGTTTCAGGTAAACTAACATATATCTTCTGTAATGTAGCCTCACCTTCGGCTTCAACTGATTCGACGATTCCTATTATGTATAACTCTCTCTCCCTACTATATACAGTGTCACCGACTTTTACATTTATATCGCGTGGTAAATCTGCAACGAATTTACCATTACCTTGGCCTTTGAGAAATACTTCTGAACCATTTATATCTGCGTGTGTAGTAATATCCGGTGAAGTAATCATGGTGACTATAGAGAAATCTCTGAACACTTCTGTCACATTACCGACAAACATTTCTGCTTTGTAAGCTTGGTTCCCTACCACAACACCGTGCATATCACCACGATCTATCACGAGCTTGTCATACATTGTAAATGGAGGTCTACGAGTTATCTTGCTAAGGATTCCAGTACTAGTCGGTGCTGTTTCTAGCTGTGCTATAGAATCATATTGCTCTGACTTGACCAGTAGACTTCGCAGTGTAAGCCCTGTGTCGCCATTATTTGTTTTACCAAATAAATTCGACTCAGTGAACCAGACAGGGTTTATAGTGCTGATTATGGCTGGTGCTAGTATGTAGAGTAGTGCGATCACACATATCACCAGTGTCACAACGACAGCTTTGGAAGTGATAGATTGAGTATTTCTTTTCTTATTGAATCCTGACTGGTAATTCATCTTCGTTTTGAATTAGAACGTCTTTGTAATCTTCTAGGTTCTCTAGGATTATACCCGTACCCCTAGCCACTGCAGTGAGTGGGTCCTCGGCAATAAATACTGGAATCTGGAGATGCTCATGCAGGAGCTCGTCTAGACCCTTGATAAGTGCTCCTCCACCTGTGAGGTGCACACCCCGATACATTATATCTGATAAGATCTCTGGTGGCGTGTTCTCTAGCACCTCCTTGGCTGCTTCTACCAGGGTATCTATCGACTGGCCCATCGCCTCTCGTATGTCTGCATCGGTTATCACAACCTCTTTGGGTAGACCGGTGACCAGATCCCGACCCCGTACAGCGATCTCTAGTGTATCTGACTTGGGTATTACTCTGCCTATTCCCATCTTTATCCTCTCTGCAGTTCTCTCGCCCATGAGTATCTTTAGTTCATTTCTAATATAAGAAATAATATCACTGTTGAATTTGTCCCCTGCGATTTTTAGGTTTTTTGATCTTACAATTCCACCTAGCGAAATTACTGCTATGTCAGTTGTACCTCCACCGATGTCTATCACCATGTTACCCACAGGTTCTTTGACAGGGAGTCTGATACCTATCGCAGCTGCCATAGGCTCCTCTACGATATGTACTTCGCGCGCGCCGGCTGACCGCGTAGCGTCACGCACGGCGCGCGTCTCTACGTTGGTGACACCAGACGGAACACCTACTACAACGCGTGGTCCGAACAATTTCTTCTGACCTTCTTGGACCTTGTTGAGTAGATAAGACATCATTTCCTCTGTTATCTCGTAGTCAGATATCACTCCGTCGATGAGCGGGTGTACTGCTGTGATGTGTCCCGGGGTTCTACCCAGCATCATCTTGGCTTCCATACCTACAGCGACAACTCGGCCTGTTTTCTGATTTATCGCCACGACAGATGGCTCGTTGATCACCACTCCTTTGCCGGGAATATAAACCAGAGTGTTCGCTGTACCGAGATCGATTCCGATGTCGTTGGAGAATTTGGCGTAGAATTTTTCGAAAAAGTTAGAGAACATATTATGATAGCCATTCGATTATTTCTGTCATAGATTTGACCACGGTCTTGCCTGTCTGGCGATTCTTTACCTCTACTGCATCCTGATGCGACTTCTTGCCAACTATTATCTGATACGGGATACCGATGAGGTCTGCATCAGCGAATTTCTCCCCCGCTCTCACGCCCTCGCGGTCGTCATAAAGCACTGCACCATCGAGCTCTTTGTAAATATCATCTGCCAAGGACTTAACAGTTTGCTCCTCTGGTGACAGACAGAGCAGATGTGCTCTAAATGGAGCGACAGATTCTGGCCAGACAATACCTTTTTCGTCTGACAGAACTTCGACAATAGTACCCATGAGTCTAGTAATACCGATGCCATATGAACCCATGATCACTGGTATCTGCTCACCTTTCTCGTCTTTGTAATTTAAATCTAGCTTGTCAGAAAACTTTGTACCTAGGTTAAATATATTTCCAACTTCGATAGATTTCTTCTCTATCAATTTGCTAGTATCGATCCCGAGCTTCTCGCCAATACCTGACTCCATAACTTCTTGGTTTATAGAGATTCCTTTCTCTGTATCTACAAACACTGTGTCTTCTCCTGCATCAGAAATAGTCTGGAACTCATCAGAGAATTCGCTAAATATTCCACCAGAGGCAAATGTTTTCATAGTGATGCCACCTAACCCAGCTCTCGCAAATACTTTCATATACGCTTCGCTTGCTTTCTCATAAAACTCTGCATGTTCGGTATCTGTTCTGGAGAATGAATATAGATCCTTCATCAAGAATTCTTTGCCGCGCATGATGCCGGATTTGGCTCGCAATTCATTGCGAAATTTGGTTTGGAATTGGTAAGCGTATTTAGGCAGGTCTCGATACGACTGGATATACTCAGCCATGATCGCTGTGAGTGGCTCCTCGTGGGTGATACCAAGCCCTGTCTCACCACCGGATTTGAACTCAGTCTTGAACCAATTATCGACAACAGCGTCATTCCACCTGCCGGTGCGCTCCCAAGTTTCTTTGTTCTGAAGTGCTGTGAGTGATATCTCCTGTCCACCGATATTGTTCATTTCTTCTCTCACAATATTTTTCAAATTATCTATTACCTTTAATCCTAATGGCAAATACGAATAAACTCCGGCCATTTCCTTGTGCACATAGCCTGCACGTATGAGTAATTGCGCGTTCTTTGAAACTTCATCGGCTGGAGCCTCCTTCCTGGTCTTTGTAAATAGTTGTGATTGCTTCATGCATGTATTCTACTTGAAATTACCATATCCTCCAAACCCTTGACACTTCCGTTGTTTATTTATAATATAATTTTCAGTATGTCTATCCTACAACTTGTTCTTTTCCTTTTAGCTATCATCGGCTTTTCATTTGGATTTATCTTCTTGATTGGTGCATTAATTGATGGAGCAATATTTCCACTTTGTATCCCTAGTTGGTTATTTGGAATTTCCTTCTGGGAATTCTTGTGGTCTACAAAAGACCCTGAACCCACTACACACATACTCATTGGATCAGTCCTGTTTGTATTATTTTTATTCGGACTTTTCACCTGTATATTCATTTACAACCAAGAGCGAATAAAAAATTTTCTGAGTGAACAGTTTGATTCATGGTAAGATCTGCTGCACAATCGCGAATTAATTCGTGGTTTTTTTATTTCAACAACCTCGCTACATCATCCTATTTATTAAACATTGCAACATATTGGTACAATTCAAAAGATCGGTTTCTTGAAAAACCCGTTTTTTCTTTTAAGATCCCTTTTTCAACAAATTCCTCAATAAGTCGATTTGCTGTTATAAACACAACACCTAGTTCATGCGCTATCTGATTCACACCCATTATTGGCTGTGAAAAAAGTCTAAGTAATAATTTTTGTCCCAGTGGAGCACGCCTGCCCATTGTCATTATTTTTTTCTCATATTCTTGTCGTAGAGTTACTATATTTTCCAAAGTCTCTTTGCCTTTCGTTGCAGTACTGATAACCCCAGATAGAAAAAACTTTATCCATTGCTCTACACTATTTGATGAACGTACTAGAGTCAATGAGTCATAATATGAACCCTTATTTTTTGCAAAAAAGTCAGAGAGATAAAGCGTTGGACGTTGTAATACCCCACCTTCTACTAATTGAAGTGTGACCAACAATCGTCCAATTCTCCCGTTACCATCCAAGAAAGGATGGATGGTTTCAAACTGATAGTGACTTATAGCCATTTTTAATAATATTGGTATTTCTAGTTGCTTGTTATGCCAAAATTTTTGCAGATCGGAAAGCAATTCTTCCACTTCAGTGGGGTGCGGTGGGATAAAGAAGGCATCTTTCAGACTCGATCCTCCAATCCAATTTTGACTTTTTCTAATTTCGCCAGGGGTTCTGTGTTCACCGCGAACACCGGATAAAAGAATTTTGTGAGCAGATTTCAACAATCTCATAGACAAAGGTAGATTCTCGAGTTCTTTTATCGAATGGTTTATTGCTTGGATATAGTTTTGCACCTCTCTCCAGTCATCTCTACGCTCTGGTTCAATATCTTCTTTCGGGGAGAGTATTTCATCTATCCCAGTCTTAGTTCCTTCAATACGACTAGATGTTATTGCCTCTTTGGCAATATGCATCTTGATAAAATAGTCCACATCAGGAACGAGTGTTGAGTAAGCATTGAGTTCACCTAAAAGCCTCATTGCCTCGGAAAGCAAAATATCAATCTTTTTATCTTCCCATTCAAATGGTTTATTAATCAGAAAAGGACTAAAGCACTTATATTCCAACTGCTGCTTATATATACCCGCTTTAAATGTTTGCTTCATATGTGTAATTATAGTTTTTTATATTTACACTTTAGCATATATATGTAAATAAGCAACTACTTTAGGAGTCTTGCCACATCTCCCCAAGTGATCACGAGCATGAGCGTTATAAGTAGGAGAAAGCCGATGCCGTTTATGTAGCCTTGGATCCGTGCAGGAACTTTGCGCCTGGATACTGCTTCTATAAGCACTACGAAGAGTCTACCGCCATCGAGCGCTGGAAATGGTACAAGGTTTATCACTGCAAGGTTGATAGATATAAGCGCTGTAAACCCGAGTAGGTAGAGTACACCAAACTGTGACGCATCCCCTACCATCCCGACAATTCCTACTGGACCTGTGACAGAGTCGAGACTCGCCTGTCCACGAAAGCTCTGTAAGACGAGTTTACCGAGCCCAACAAATGTATCGCGGAATATTTGCAACGTCATCTTGCCACCCTCAAATATCGCCTGGAAGAATGGATATCGTATAACCCCCACCGTACTCATGCTGATACCGATTGCTGGTGAACCCTCTACAATACCTGCTACTGGCACTACTTCTACAGTACGGACATCACCACCTTTCTCTAGCTCTAGAGTGACTGGAGTATCTATCCACGCAGACTTGATCACGTTCTTTACGTCTTCTACATTACGAGGTTCTACTAATGTGGTAGTGTTGCGCGCACGCAGTATCACATCACCGGACTTGATCATAGCTAGATCTGCTGGACTGCCTGGCGAGACCTGTAGGATCATGACCTGCGGATCCTGCACAGGAACAGTAGACATGTCATCGAGTGCTGTCGGATAGCCGAACATGAACGCTACTGCAACGAGCATCCAAGCAAAGATGATGTTGAAAGTTACGCCTGCAATGAGCACAGCGGCCTGCACATACCATGGCTTGTGGGACATGTTGCGGGAACGGTCATGGTCGTCTTTGTTATCTAGGTCTGGATTCTCGCCATGGATGCGGACAAATCCACCAAATGGAACTATATTGAGTGAATACACAGTCTCGCCACGCTTCCAGGAGAATAGCTTCGGTGGGAATCCTAGTGCGAATTCTGTGACTTTGATTTTGAAAAACTTGGCAACAGAGAAATGCCCTAGCTCATGAACAAACACCAACACCAACAGTATGATTATAAATAGTAATATAGACATATTAGTTCATTATTTCTTTCTCTTTCTTGTCGAAGTGCGTATCGAACGTAGAATTCGATTCTGTAACGAGCTTGTCTACTTCTGTCTTGTGTCTCATCGCTTCGTCTTCACTAATTTCGCTATCTTTTTTCTTGGTATCTATCAATGCGTTAATTTTATTGCGTTCCTGACGTAACTCGACACGGGCTTCTTCGAGCTTTTCTTTGACTATCTTTACGAGTGCACTCCTGCGGTCACCTGTGAGCTCTGGGAAGAATAGTCGTAGACCTTTCTCATCTATTGCAGTCGATAATCCCAAGTTGGATACAGATATGGCCTTTTCGATAGATTTCACCAGTGTCATGTCCCATGGTGTTATACGGATGGTTTTGGGATCTTCGACTGACAGGTTGGCTACCTGGTTAATAGGCATCATGGATCCGTATGCTTCGACAGAAATATTGTCGAGTATCGCGCTTGTAGCACGACCTGTTCTGATACCAGAAAGCTCTTTGGAGAGCCAGTCAGCTATCTCTGCGATACGCTTTTTAAAAGATGAAAATTCGTTTATCATATAATTAGTATAAAGTATTGAGGCTAAAAAGCCAGTGCCGCTGCGGACTCAAGTATCTGCTTTACCGATGAGCTCTGGTCGAGCAGGTACGATCGCATCTCTAGAATCATCCTCTGGTTCCTAATAGGTTTGTTGGTGTTACGCATAGCTGTGATTATCTGGTCCAATAAATCAACTGCACGGTCCTTGCCAAATTTCTCTGATTTGATTCCTTCGACTATTTTACTACTTTCTAGCAATAGCTCTTTTACGCTCAGTTTTATATCATTTATTTTATTACTTACTTTCGAATCAAATTTGGATTCCAGTCGCGATCTAAGAGTTGGTAGAATACGTTCAGGGAATTGAGTAACGAAGAAAAAAACAGTATCTCGCGGCGGTTCCTCTACTACTTTGAGCAATGTGTTCTGTGCTTCTGCGTTCATGGTTATAAACTCGAGCATCACTATCCTTTTCTTGTTTCCAAATGTGTGTCTAGATAAAGCATCTTTGACTTCGCGAGCTGTATCTATCTTGAAGTTGGTTTCTCTGTATACAAGCAACTCTAAATTACCTTTATCCTCTTTCGATAAAATCCCTTCTGCTATTTCTTTGGTCAAGAGGTATGCGTGATGCATCGGGGGTATTTTAGCATTTCCCCTCCTTATCCTAGGAGGGGTGGTCGTAGACCGGGGAGGTAGATTCTCTTGAATTTTACTTAAAACTCCACTTAGATTATTTCTTACTTCACTATTCCAAAATCTTATAACGCTCAAATTTAATTCTTTGAAAAATTCTGTTCTTACTTTATCATATTCTTGATCTTCACTATGCGAATTCCCGTCGACTTCAATAATCAAACTCTTTTCACTGCAATAGAAATCAACTACATATCTGCCTATCCCCGTCTGCCTTCTGAATTTATAACCCAAGCCATTTCCTTTCAATTTTGACCAAAGTAAAACTTCCTCTTTGCTCATATTATGTCGGAGAAATCTTCTTTTTTCCTTTGAATTCGCTAGATTAAATATTCTATCAGTATTCATAGAAGAATTATACACCACCCCGGCCTCCGGCCACCCCTCCTAGGATAAGGAGGGGAAATACTACCTCTTTGACAATATGGTTTTCTTGTATGCATCTAGGTGTTCGAGTGCAGTACCTGTGCCTTTGGCCACACAATGCATCGGGTCCTCGGCAAGCGTGCATTTAACACCCGTACGTCGATAGACAAGTTCTGGGAAGTTGCGTAGTAGTGATGAGCCACCTGTCATAATTATACCCTGGTCGATAATATCTGATGCGAGCTCTGGTGGGGTTTCCTGTAATACATCCTTTATAGCCTTGATCATCTCGCGAAGCTCTTTGGAAATTGCTTTCACTATTTCGTTAGTCTTGATCTCTGTTGATCGTGGAAGTCCAGTGAGGAAATCACGGCCTTTGACTATCACCACGAGCTCTTCGTCGAGGAAGACCGCCGAACCTATTTCTAGCTTTATTCGTTCGGCGGTCTTGTCCCCTATCGCTAGGTTGAAATTCTTCTTTATATAATCAGTTATTGCTGCATCTATCTTGTTGCCTGCACATTTGACTGATGTAGATGCTACTATACCTCCGAGCGAGATCACCGCCACATCTGTAGTACCACCTCCAATATCCACTACCATGTGACCTTTGGGTTCATATATCGGTATCCCTGCGCCGATCGCAGCAAGTATGGGCTCTTTGACCACATAAGCGTTCTTGGCTCCAGCTTTGATAGTCGCCTCGATCACTGCCCTACGCTCCGTTGAAGTGATTCCTGCGGGAACAGAAACCATTACCTCTGGTTTCCAGATATTCCATTTACCCAATGATTTGTTCATATAGTATCGGAGCATTGCTTCTGTCACACGATAGTCAGCGATCACCCCGTCTTTGAGCGGTCTATAGGCTATGATGTTCTCTGGGGTTCGACCTATCATAGCCTTGGCATCGAGCCCAACAGCCAGAATCCTATTGTCCTGTTCTGATACAGCTACAACAGAAGGTTCGTTTAGAACTATGCCTTGACCAGGGACAAAAACCAGTGTATTTGCAGTTCCTAGATCTATTCCTAATTTGGGTGAAAACCAGCTCATTTGGTGGTAATAGTAATATCTTTTGCTTAGGTTTACAATGTAAACATGTATTTAATCCGAGTAATACCAATATCTAGAGGAATTGACAAGGACTCGCTTACATATTTCAGCCTCAGAGACTGCCCTGTGGGACACATCGCAAGCATCCAGATAAGGAGTAGAATGGCCCCAGCTATAGTGTATTCAAGCGAGAAAGTGGAGATGGAGAAGAGCTCTATCAAGCAACTCCCGTATGAGTTGAAAAAGATTTCCGATGCTGGGAGCGGTAGTCAGCCATTTTTTAACCAAGCATTTATGAAGGCTGTAGAAAATATCGCAACACATCATGCATCATCTGCAGGTGCGGTGATCGAAGCTCTCACACCATCTAACGTACTCTCTGAGCATGTATCAATCATATCAAAGGTGGCAGAAATTCCAGTCGACAATCACCCCACAGAGAACCTGATGTTCCAAGCCGACGACGAGACTCGACTTGCACATTACAAAAGCATAATAAGAGAAGAATTCGCCAAGAAAAATTCTGTATTTATACTTGTACCGACAGTTCACGAAGCCAACTTTATCAAAGAAGGTTTAGAAAAAGGTATCGAATCATATACCTATGTAGCTCACGGTGGTCTGTCCAAGAAAGCTTCTGTACATCTATGGAACGAAGTGATAAGCAATTCACACCCTGTATTGGTTATAGGAACTGCGATATTTCTATCTATACCGCGAAGATGGAATACGATCATAGTAGAGCGCGAGAGTTCTAGGCATTACAAAATGTCACAGAGACCGTTCCTAGATGTTCGACGTGTCGCAGAGAAGCTGGCCCTGCATTCGAAAGCGACATGTATATTTGCAGACGTGATGCTACGCGCAGAAACTCTCTGTAGGTACGAAGATGGCGAGATACACGAAGTGAGTAAACCCCAATGGAGGTCTATGTCGAATTCCAAGATAAACCTAGTAGACCTCCGTAGTCTCAAATTCTCTATACTAAGTAATGAGCTGAGGCAACTGATTTCTGACAACAAATCCAACGGTCGGAGGCTGTTTATCTATGTATCACGTAGGGGTAATTCTCCACAGATTATATGTCGGGACTGTGGCAACACGGTTATGTGTAACAGGTGTAGTGCACCCGTAGTGCTGCATACATCAGCTGCCAAAAGTGATCGATACTTCCTCTGCCATAGTTGTGGCGAGCGACGTACCGCAGATGAGTCATGCACTCACTGCGAGAGCTGGCACCTACAGGGCTACGGTGTGGGCATAGAATCTGCCCAAGAACTCCTGAGTAAAGAATTTCCAAATATCAAAATATTTAGAATCGACTCCGACACTACACCCACAGACAAGAAAGCGACAGCTGTAATAGATGAATTCTATACCAACCCCGGTAGCATACTACTAGGCACTGACCGTGCGCTGTACTACCTCAAGGAACCGATCGAGAATGTCGCTATAGCATCACTCGACTCTCTGTTCTCGCTCCCCGACTTCCGAATCCAAGAAAAGATATTCCACACCATTCTACAGCTACGATCGCTCTCGTCACATACATTCATCGCACAGACGCGCTACACCGACAATCCGTTGTGGAACTATGCGCTCAAAGGAAACCTCATCGACTTCTACCGCTCAGAAAAGGACTCTCGCAAGCAGTTCCACTATCCACCGTACAAGACACTTATAAAGATCACCTACACAGGTACACCAGCATTAGTCCGCAAGGAAATGTCGAACCTCAAATCAATATTGGAACCGTATGTTGTAAACATCTTCCCTGCGTTTATCGAGAACAAGAAAGGTAAATTTGTAATGCATGGACTACTCCGCCTCGACAAGCGTGACTGGCCGAACCTGGACCTCCATGACAAACTCCGCTCCCTCCCGCCAAGCTTTGCCGTAAATGTCGATCCCGAGAATTTGCTTTAGTTTGCACCCAGATAATCTTTGATTCTTTGTTTACTCTCATTTTCAGATTCACCTTTGAAGTAAATTTCAATAAATTCAACGGTAGTTGTCGCAGGATAAAAGGCATAGATGATGCGAATACCACTTTTTGCCCCACGACCCTTGAGCGACTTACAGGCAAACTTCTTTAGTTTGCAAATTTTTATTTTATCTGTACAAAAGTTGGGAATCAAGAAAATGGAATTAATATATTCCAAACCTTCATGGTAAGGCTCTATTGTTGCAATCTTGGCGAACTCTAAATCATCTGTAAGAGACCTAAACTTCTTTTGCAGAAACTTTAAATCCCTTTGGAATTCACTTGTTTCTCTATAAATAATCTTGATCGTCATAATTTCTTACAGAAGTTTTCTCAGTCCGATAAAAAACACCTTCATATTTAATTGGCTGATTTTCTTTGGTAACGATCCATGGGATATCCTCATGAGAGTAGTTGCTCAATTCTGTGGCATTTTTATTGCTTAATCTCGCCAATACTTCATCGATGTGCTTTATTTCATTTGCACTGAGTACAGAGAGGTTAGCCTGCCTCTTTGGTAGGTATTTGGTCTGCCCATGTTGGAAATAATTACTTTTTACGGTTTCTAGCTCGCCTTTGGACTCCATTGATTCTATGACCTTTTTGAACTCCACTGGAGTCGGGCCAAAATGATTCTTGATATATGTCGCACCAATGAGCTGTTCTTCGAACTTTTCGTAATAATCAAAGTCGATAAAGTAGAGAAGTTTGTACAGAACCGTCATCCCGACATTTGGCTTGCCACCAACCCTTTCGAGTATATAAAGCAATACCTCTTTGAACTTCTTGATGTTTTTCTGCGGGACATCTATGCGCATTCCTATCGTTTCTTTTATTTCCTTTTCGTCCATTATTCTTATATCCAATTCGAAATTTTTTTTTCCAGAAATGAGGTTTTCAATTTTAATTTCGAAAATCTGTGCGATCTTTTGAGCTTGGGAAATAGTCAGCTCTTTCTTGCCTTTCTCCACCTCAATGTAGCTTGGGCGTGAAATACCAATCTTTTCAGCAATATAAGCCTGTGACAAATTTGCCTCGTTACGTAATTCTTGTAGAAATTTATGTTTAATCATATCCAATATTATATACTCGCCATATTGATATGTCAATAATAGTTACAATAAAATTGTTAAAATAACTAACATAATCTTGATTTTTAGCTCCCCGTACCCTATTACACAATCAAATATCTGTCAAATTCAGCTTTATTTTATTCCTCATTTATTGTATAAATACCCCATGTCAAAGATAATTCAAAACGGTGATAAGGTGCTCCGCATGGAAGCAGAGTCAGTGGATCCCAAAATGTTTGGGAGCAAGAAGCTCCTCGCTATACTCAAGGATATGGCCAAGACTGCGAATGCCGAGCAGGACGCAGTGGCTATTGCTGCTCCACAGATCGGAGTGAGCCTGCGCATATTTGTGATTACTGACCGAGTTCGCGAGATAATCAAGTCCCCCGACCTCCCACTAATTTATATAAATCCAACAATTATTAAGCAAAGCAAGGACAAGAAAGCAATGGAAGAAGGCTGCCTCTCGGTGCGCTGGCTCTATGGCAAAGTCCGCAGGTCCTCCCGCGTGACGATCGAAGCATTCGACGAGAGTGGCAACAAATTCACCCGTGGTGCCTCTGGCCTCCTCGCCCAGATATTCCAGCACGAGACCGATCACCTCGACGGCATCCTATTTATCGATACCGCCAAGAATTTAAGGGAGATGCTGCCAGAGAATCAGGATTAGAATTTATGTGTTATTTTTTGCATGGAGGAATATTTGCTGTTGCAAAGCAATTTTTTTCCAAAACTTTAATTCAGCAATTAGTTTGGTCGCTGGAGAGTTCTTCTTTTTTAAGACTAACCCTAGATTCCGTATTCACTTAGGACACTCTGTATAATCAGAGTACATGAAAAAATCAAAAACTTTTAAATTATTATCTCGCGCCGAGCGTGATGAAATAGAAATACTACTAGAAAAAGAATATTCTGGGAGATCAATTGCCAAAGCACTCTGTCGTTCTCCGAATACTATCTCGTATGAGATTAGGAAAAACGGTGGCAAGAAAAAGTACAAGGCTCAAAATGCTCACCAATATGCACAGACCAGAAGAAAAGATACCAAAACACAGTGGAAAAAGATTGAACACAATAGCACTCTCAAAACCTTCATCATTGAGAAATTGAAATTACATTGGAATTCCGATGAAATCGCTGGATACATGAGGCGAAAAAAGCTAAAGTTTTATGCCTCAAAAACAGCTATCTATGAGTGGCTTAGGAGTGAGTACGGACAACAATATTGCAAGCATCTCTACTCTGGTCGATACAGGGTCAAACGCCACAAGACGAGCAAGAAGAAACGGGAGATGATTCCTAATCGAGTGAGCATTGAGAAGCGTCCAAAGGCCATTCTGAAGCGAGGTAGGTTTGGTCACTGTGAAGCTGATACTGTAGTCTCAGCCAAAGATGGCTCTGGAGGAGTCTCAGTGTTTCAAGAAAGAAAATCTCGCTTGTATCAGGCAAAAAAGGCGCTAGGTATGAGTGCCAAAGAACATGTGATTAATCAAGAACCCCGCGGCAGAGCCGTCCCCTCGCAAAGCCTCGGCGGGGTATGAATTGATGCATGGTCTAGTGCCAAAGGGTGAGCTGTACTGATTCGACCGTCTTTCCCTGGTTTTCTATGTATTTCTTTACTATATCCCAGTTTCCACGCTCGCCTACTGTAGCGAGATAGTAACCATCACTCCAGAACTCTCCTCCCCACAGATCTTTACGCAGTTCAGGAAATCGCCTGAATAGTTGTTTGGCTGTAATGCTTTTGAACATCGTCACTACTTCGATACCTGAATACTTCGGGTGATAAGAGCAGAGTATGTGAATATGGTTAATATCGCATCCTAGGTTTTCAAAATCGATTTCGTATCTTTCACCGATTTCCTTGGCGATTTCTAATACGGCGAGCTCCACTGGTTTGTCTAACAGAGCTTTGCGGTATTTGACGGGAAAGACTATGTGATAGTGGGTATTGTATGCGCAGTGATTGCTTTTCTTGACCATGCATCTAGTATATCTGAAAACCAAGGGTTTTCAGACTTTCCTTAGCAGAAACCCCGCCCTAGAAGGGACGGGGAATGGGGGAGATTTAATCAATCCACGTAAATTTATAATTGTAATTTTTTTGAGTCTGAAATACTCTCTGATAATTCATTAAATGTATACTGGTAGATTTTCCAATCAGAATAATCAATTATTTCTTCTGGTTCATCGAATGTAAGCCAGTCGTCTTTAATATTCCCTGAACAATGCTTAAGTTTATTTATATATCTGCCAACAGCGCTGTCTCTATTCTCTTCATTTTTCTTATAATCTAGACCTATTTTTCCTAAAGTTATTTTTAAGTCAATTAAAGTTTTAGAGGGGATAAATAATTCTGCCTTTCCATTATTAATTATATGGTCAGTTATCTCTCGATACCTTAACGCCTCCTCTTTTTGAGATGTTTCTTCATATTTTACACCCAATTCCACTAATTTACTGCAATATAATTTATATATCTTCCATTGATTGAAAGACAAATCATTCGTTACCTCATCGTAGGTTTTTTGGATGCGTTGCGAGTATACTGCCACAAGAAAACAAATTGATACCAAAATAAATCCCTCAGAGGGTGATAACTCATCCTGCATAATTATGAAACCAATAAATATAATCAAAAAAGGATGTTTAACGATAAATTTTTTAATAGAATATAATACTTTACGCATGTTACTTATTATTAAGATTTTGATTACAAACGGATAAAGCAATACTAAGTGCCATAAAAAAACCTCCACCTATTACTGCTGGCAATGAATCTAATCCCATCTCGCTTGAACTCAATACTCCAAGTAATACTGCAAAGAAACCTATTATTAGTGATGCTAAACCTACAAGATTAGTTAATGTTTTCATATATATTAAGCATACTCTTATAATGTTGATAATTCAACTACTATTATGTGATTAAATCTATAGAGATTACTGTTGATAAATATACATATTTTAATGAGTTTAAGCATAGGTGAGTGACTGATAACTGTCAAAAACCCAACTTTCTAGCTGGTTCCAACTTTCACTTACAATGTCCACACACGAAACCGCTTCGGCGGTTTTTATTGTGTGTGGGCCCAAGCAAAGCCTGGGTTGGCTTTGCGTCAGGACTCGAACGGCGGAGCGGGACCCAGATTAGCAAATCTGGGAGCGAGCCGGTGCCCAGACAAATCATTCGCGACGGCGAAAGATTTAGTCGAGGGAGAGATTCCTGTAGGGTCCACTGAACAGAAAAAACACCCACCGCTGGGTGTTTTCTCGTGTACGTTGAACGCGGAGCCATATTTTCAAGTACGGAAAATGGCGAGCCGGGGTCGAGGAATTCGTCAGCTGACGAGCTAGCGAATATCCGTGACCACAAAATATTTGCAACAATTTCTGTATAAAGTTACTATGAAGTTAGAAATATGCCCGAAGATCCTACTGATCCCAAGAAAATTAGCAATGCATCACTTAGAGTAAAGATGAGGGGCTGGAGCCCAGAGAAACGCGAAACGTACTTCCGCTTGGTAGCTGTGGTTCAAGTGCACTCCTTTGCGATTTCAGGAGTTAAGCTCGACAAGGAGAAAACGCTGCAGAAAATCCGCCGAACATCTCAGAACTGAGATCGGCTTTTTATTTACGACAACCTACCCTTCTTCCTGAACTCTGCTCTGCTGTGCTCGATAGCCAGCTTCCAGAACTCGACAAGTGATGAACCGACACTATGCAACGACTCGAGTAGCGGACTACCCTGGTCCACTACAGGATGCGCGTGTATGTCCTGCAGGTATACATGCTTGGGTGTAATGATAAAGTCGAACTGGGCTACATGGCCGAGTCCTAGGTCACTATGTAGGAGCCTCGCAGCGTCTTCTATGTATTTCTTCTG
The DNA here is from genome assembly GCA_031409775.1 of bacterium. Classification (GTDB taxonomy): domain Bacteria; phylum Patescibacteriota; class Minisyncoccia; order Phycocordibacterales; family CAIZIN01; genus JANNXY01. The sequence continues at coordinate 47,977 of JANNXY010000042.1, forward strand.
AACACTATCGAGCTTGTGAACGATGTGGTACTTGTCCCCGACCTTCTCTACTACTGGAGTGACGTAGATATCTCTTCCACGGAAGCCACGCAGGGTGCAGACATGCATAGTTCTGCCCTGTATGTGACGCTCGATATATGCATGACCGTGCTGTGCCATAGTGTCGCGTAGAGAACTAGCAAATACATCGAAATCATACGCAAGGTTACCATTGGTTTTACTTGTCTTTATATTTACTGGTAGAAATACCTGCGAGTGTAGCTTGCTGAGCTCGCCCTGACTCAGATCATGTCCACGTATATAGAATGTGTGTGGGGTGAGGATGTTGTGATCTTTGGCATGCTTCTTCCAGAGTACTTTGTGACCAGGGGCATTCCACATACTACGCTCTGAATACGGACTAACGAGTGGCATCTTGTGCCCCAGATGCGTAGGAACAGTATCGGTGAGCACTACCGCTACATCCCCATGATGAACAAAGAAATCATCTGCAACTGTACTGCCCTGGAACAGATGTCCGCCCAGCGGGTTCTCTATCACATAAGTGACCTTGAAACCAGCGAGAGCGCTGATCACTTCTTGATCTCTCGGGCTACCGTCTCCTACTACTATAACTCTTTTAATTTCCATGTAGGATTATTATAACAGGAATCTTTTTGCACGTCTCTGTCTATGGAATGTTATCGCGTATCTGTGACACTCTGCATTGAGCTTGATGATGTCTGTGTTGTATTTATCTACCACATCCGTATCACCAATTATCGCACGAGCTTTGTGTCTGTCATCTTTAACAACACTTAACACTTTTATTTTTTCAGCTAAACCCTTTTCTGATATAATTTTATCTGCGGCGTTTTTCTGGGCATCTCCGCCATCTACTACGAGTATATCTGGTAGTCTCCACTCTGGATGGTTGAGCCTCCGTGAGAGAGTTTCTGTGAGTGCACCGGTGTCGTTGCTCGATGTGTAGTTTCTTATGATAAATTTCCTATACTCTGCACGTACGAATTCCCCATCCTGCATCACCACCATGACCCCCACCATATCTGTACCAGACATATGTGCGATGTCGTATGCTTCTAATCGAAGACTGGGCTCTAGGTTAGAGCTATTAGCTTTCAGTGGAGACTCATACTTTATGAGGGATACATCGCGTATATGCTCGAGTGCAAATATCTGGTTACGAATAGTTCTAGCTAGTTCGAACTCTTCTGCTTTCGCGGCAGATTTCATCTCTGTATTCAGACTTGCTAGCAACTTCTTTTTCTTGCCTTGGAAAAACAGTGATATGTTACGAATAGTTCGAGAATATTCTTTCTTTGTAATTACACCTGCACATACACCAGGGCATTTGCCTATCATGTAGTTGAAGCATGGACGTTTTGCGAGTACACCTGGACATTTCTCGTCTCGATAAGGAAAGATCCTTCGGATAATCTTCAGGGCTTCCTTGATAGACCGGGACTCTGGGTATGGACCGAAGCTAGCTTTTAGCTGATAGCTTACAGCTTCTAGATCTTTCTTCCTTACGAGCTTTATCACTGGGAAATCTTCGTCTGTTATCACTACACAGTAGAAGCTCTTGTCATCTTTCTCTTTAGTATTGAATTCTGGTTTGAATTTGCGGATCAGATCCGCCTCGAGTATGAGCGCCTCGAGTACAGAGTCGGTGGGTTGATGATCTATTGACTTGGCTTCGAGCATCATGTTCACGAGTAGCTGACCGCGAGTGGTTATGAGGTCTTTACCAAAGTAGCTCCTCACTCTATCACGCAGGCTTGTCGCCTTGCCAATGTATAGAATTTTCTTGTTGCGTCCAAGGAAAAAGTACACCCCCGGAGTATCAGGGAGTTTTTTGAGCTTATTTATTAACGCTTTGCTGTGTGTTTGACTATTCATCAAATGTATTATATACTATATTCATGATAATTCCAACTCAGTTACCTACCGTCGCTCCAGAAATCCAGTTTGCAGGAATGATCAAGATAGGTGCGAGAGATGCGCTTCGAGATCCCAGCATTATGGGTACCCGTCTGCATCCAGCAACAGTTCTTTCTTTGGCAGAATCTGCAGGGATAAACATTGATCAAGAGGTCACTAACTTTCTTGCACAAGTACATCAAAAAGCTTTAGTAGCTTAGGGAATATTCCCTTTTTATTTAAGTATCTTCTTCAGGTATTTGCCTGTATAACTCTTGGGATTGTTGGCAACTTCTTCGGGGGTACCCTTGGCCACCAGTGAGCCACCATTTATACCTCCTTCGGGTCCAATATCGATAACATAGTCACATGACTTGATCACGTCAAGGTTATGCTCGATCACGAGAACCGAGTTCCCCTTCTTGACCAGCCTCTCTAGGATCTCGATCAGCTTCCTCACATCCTCGTAATGTAGACCGATGGTCGGCTCGTCTAGTATATATAGAGTCTTCTCGACATGTGACCTGTACAGCTCCGAGGAAATCTTTACCCTCTGAGCTTCTCCTCCAGATAAAGTGGTTGCAGACTGACCGAGCTTGAGATACCCGAGCCCTACATCGAGTAGTGTATCGATGCGATCAGATATAGCAGGGATATCTTTGAAAAATTCTACGGATTCCTCAACTGTCATCTGGAGTACATCGTAGATGCTCTTTTTCTTGTATTTCACCTCTAGGGTTTCTTTCATAAACCTCTTGCCACCACATAGGTCACAAGTCACGTAGACAGTTGGTAAGAAATGCATCTCGACTTCTATAACACCATTACCCTGACACGCTTCACAACGGCCACCTTTAACATTGAATGAGAACCTACCTGGACCCCAACCACGTACCCTGGCGTCTTCGCTCGCAGCAAATAGATCCCTGATATGGGTAAATGCTCCTGTGTATGTCGCAGGGTTAGACCGAGGTGTCCTACCGATCGGACTCTGGTCAATGAGTATTGACCTGGAAATGTATTCGGAGCTGAACGCTGTACAGTTAAATACCTCTGCCGTCCTATGCCTACGCTCGAGTTTCGCCTGCAGATTCTTGTACAGAATTTCATAAACGAAAGAAGACTTGCCCGAGCCGGAGACCCCTGTGACAGCTACGAGCCTACCGAGCGGTATGTCTACATTCAAATTTTTAATATTAAATACTTTACCACCAGCGATCTTTATCTTGCCTTTATCCTGAGTACGGCGCTCATCAGGTACTTCTATCTCCTTCTCGCCACGTAGATACGATAATGTGAGCGAGCCGGAAGTATTTTTCTTTGCTGTTAGCAAGTCTTCGAGCCAACCCTGTACCACCACATTGCCACCATGCACACCCGCACCTGGTCCAATGTCTATAATATAATCCGACGCATACATAGTGTCCTCGTCGTGCTCGACTACGATGATGGTGTTACCCATGTCTCGCAGATGTGTGAGAGTCTTGATCAGTCTATCATTGTCGCGCTGATGCAGACCTATAGTAGGCTCATCTAGCACATATAGCGCTCCGACGAGTCCCGAACCTAGCTGTGATGCCAACCTGATGCGTTGTGCCTCTCCACCAGAGAGCGTGTTGGCTCGCCTGTCTAGAGTCAGATACTCTATACCCACATTCTCCATGAACTCTAGACGATTCATTATCTCCTTTACGATTACTTTGGAAATCTCGCGCTCCTGTGGGTTTAGTTTTAATTCTAGGAAGAAATTCTGCGCATCTGCAATCGATAATGCAGTAATGTTCACAATGTTTTTCTTGTCACCCATGTACACATGCAGAGCTTCTGGACGGAGTCGCGCTCCCATACAAACTGGACATGACTCGTGGGTAAAGAATTCCTTGGTACCCAACCCATTGCATTCTGGGCATGCTCCGTATGGTGAGTTAAATGAAAACAATCTAGGCTCGATCTCTGGATAAGAAAACCCATCATATGGGCACATAAATTTGGACGAGATGAGTTTGGACTCATTTCCTGATACGACTCTGATCAGACCATCAGACTCATGGAGCGCACGCTCTATAGACTCTGACAAACGCTCTTTGTAGCCGACTTTTTTCTGTCTTATTTCTGATATATAGAACTCATCAACAAGCACATCGATATCGTGCTTCTTGTTCTTGCTTAGAACTATCTGCTCGCGGAGGTTCATCACCTTGCCATCTACCATGACCTTCTCGAAGCCTTTGCCCAGTAGGTCATAAAGCATTTGATAGTATTCACCCTTCCTCCCGACAACTAGCGGAGCAAATATTGAAACCTTCATATCGTCGAGCGATACCCCCATCACAGTTTTACTTGATACTTTTAGACCTTCTACTGTATGCACAATAGTCTCAAATATCTGCTCATTGGTGAGCTTTTTTATTTCTCTACCGCATTCTAGACAATGCGGGGTACCAATCCTCGCAAATAATATTCGCAAATAATCGTATATTTCTGTAATAGTTGCAACAGTTGAGCGAGGGTTGTTGGAGCGTGATTTCTGGTCGATTGATATAGCTGGTGATAGGCCAGAAATCTCGTCTACATCAGGCTTCTGCATTGTATTTAGGAATTGTCTAGCATACGCAGAGAGTGACTCGACATAGCGTCTCTGACCCTCGGCAAATATAGTATCGAATGCGAGCGAGGATTTACCTGAGCCAGATAAGCCAGTTATCGCGATCATTTTGTTGCGAGGCATCTCTACTGTGATATTCTTTAGGTTATGCGTCCGAGCACCCTTTACAACAATGGATTCAGCTGGACCAAGTTTGGGATTAGTCTTCTTTTCTTTCAAAGTCTAGAAATAGTACTATACCGAAGGCTTCTTGGCCAGAGCTTTAATTTCTTCGAAAATTCTGTCGAGCCCTACAAGTGCTTTGACAAAGAATTTGCTTGCTCCGAGCTTGAAACATTTTTCCATATCGTTTCTTTGGTCTAGATTAGACAATACTATTACTGGAATCGGCTTAGTTCTTTCATTTGCTTTTATCTTTTCTAGGATTTCGAATCCACTCGCCCCTGGCAATACTAGATCTAGAATAATAGCATCATACATCGATTTCTCGAGAAATACATAAGCTTCCTCGCCACTTTTAGCCAAGGAATAATTGGCACCAGTTGCAGCCAGCTTACGACTTACAATAGATGCTAGAAACATATCGTCTTCTACCCACAATACAGATGTACCTTTGAGATTTACACCTTCAGATGCAACCCCTTCGACATCGATAATACTCTCAGTTGATGAAGTAGGATTCGATGCCTTGCCTAGAACTTTGTTTACACTTTCAAATACTTCCTCTGGAGTAATATTCGCCTTGATGAGCCTGTCTGATACGCTCAACTTGTCTAATCTATCAGACTGAACAAGTTGACCAGAGTTGGATATGAGTATTACTGGAATTTTGAGCAGCTCGCTATCTTTGGCCCTGGCCTCTAGAACTTGATAGCCATCCATTGACGGGATTTCGAGATCGAGCAATACGACGTCAGGTGACATCATTGTCATCTCTGACAGTCCTACTGCCCCATCCCTGACCCAGCCCACATCGAATCCTTTGAGTTGAAAGAATTTCTCTAGTATTTTGCCCATATTTTCGTCATCTTCAATAATTAGAATTTTCGTCATGTTATGTTGTTATCCTGATTTTGGTAAACTAAATGTAAACACTGAACCTTTGCCCTCCTCTGACTCGAACCCTACGGTTCCTCCGTGTTTCTCTATTATACTTTTAACTATAAATAAACCCAAGCCCGAACCATTGGCAACTTCCTTGGAAGCGTTTCTAGCTCTGTAGAATTTGCTAAATATGTATGCCTGCTGGTCTTTGGGTATACCTATCCCCGTATCTCTAACGCTTACATTTACGTTGTTGTGCTCTTCGTATACTTGGATTGTAATACTACCATTGTCTGGTGTATATTTTACAGCATTCTCTAGCAAGTTTTGGATTACCCCACGAATTTTTTCCTTGTCAGCAAATGTATTACATATATCCCCACTACATCCAGCATAGTGCAAATTAATCTTCTTTAAATCTGCTGCCGGCTTCACTTCATATGTGACATCATCTATCAACTCACCGATATTGACAGCAACCTTCATCAAATCGTTTCTACCATTATCCAACTTGTCTGCGAGCAACATTCCTTCTACAAGTGATATCAAGTGATTATTACTCTCCTCTCCTCTGCGCAGAAATTCCTCTTGGTCCAAGTTCAGCGGACCAAGTTCCTTTTTTAGTAGCATTAGTAACATCCACTTCATCGCAGATAGTGGTGTCCTCATCTGATGAGCGATAATAGAGATGAATTCGGACTTCTGATTATCAATCATTCGTAACTTGTCATTGGCCTTCATGAGTTCTAGATCCCTCTTTATGAGTAGTTTAGACGATTCATCTTGTTCTTTGATCAACCCTGTGAGCTTGAGTCTCTGATCTACGCCGAAACTCACGATCTTTTTAAAGAATGCTACTAGAAATACAATATTGATGAGAAGTAGGTAGCTCGTATATATGAGTTCGACTTCCTCATGTGTGAGCTTCACAGCAAGTATAATACCTACTGAAATCAAAAGCTCTGTAATTATAAGAAATGGTATGGTCCACATAAATTATTCTGCCAGAATTAATATTACCACAGTTTCGTTGTGAAATTCAGATCTGCATTGCTCGCCATAAGTGTAGAATCCGATCATGGGGACGTCGGGGCTTATTACACTCTGAATCTTCTTTATTTCTTCGCTAGATCTCTCACCGAACAATTTGCGACGAGCTATACAACTAAATAGAATAACAGCCCTAGGTATAGATCCTCTGATCTGTGTCATGGCACCAACTGCAGCTTCACCAGCTGCGTTTATCGCTTCATCGAAGCTACCTATCATTATCTGTATATCGACACCCTCGGGGACTTCGGCTACACAAGTTATGGAGCCACTGGGATCAACTGTCAGAGGATCTCTAATCAGCATTTCGTTGTTCGAAGGATTCTTTATCCCCAATGGATACATGATTGCCAGTCTGGCTAGCTTCTCTTTCTCGATGTCCACTGCTTCTTTGCCGAAATAGTCTTTATAGATATTTATAGCCGGCTTGCCATCTAGCTCATGTATTATTGAACCCTCGGCCCTAGTTACCTTGCGAGGGGTTCCAATAGGGATCCAGCCATGTCGCACACCGATGCCAGCCTTGATCGGGCCAGATATGGCTAGGGCGACCACTGATCCTGTGTAGACCTTGCCATTTAAGTATTGATAAGTTTTTTCAAACACTAGCCCATCCCCAGCTGTCCCACCAACTATCGGGAAGTTGTCTCCGAGCACACTAGCTATACCTCTCACTATCTCGGCCCCGTTCCCAGTAAATGCATCTGGGAACATCATGAACACATCTGGATTTCCAGATATCTGATCTACAATAGATTTCGCAACACTTTCTCCGGCTTTGCGCGCACCATCGGTGATATTGCTTCCTATCGCTGAATAGAATTTAAGGTTATCGGAATATAACGCCATCACTGCAATAGAATCCCTGTTCGATGGGCCCTCAGTCGTGATCTCTCCTGCTGTAGAGCATCCAATAATAGTTGAATCAGGACCTACGATAGACACGATTCCCTCCAGGAGCTTCTCCTGATCATAAGACACATAGGCAAAAACAATATAAGCACTCGCTTTGCTTTCTTTGATTGATAAAAGTGCTTGTCTGGCGGCATTTGCTCCTTCGATGAAAGCATCCGTGCCAGCACTAGATCCTACTCCTGCTTTTAACATGAAGATATTATAAACCCTTTCTCTTCTTTTTGGTAGGCTTCACACCTTGCAAACTGCGTATCTCATCACGGATGAGTGCTGCTGTTTCAAAGTCGAGCTCTTCTACCGCTTGTCGCATTTGATCTTCTTTTTCTTTTAGATATTTCTCGGGATCTTTCTCATATAATGATTTCTCCAGGTTTACGAGCACATCCACTGCTTTATCATGATCTTTGCGGAGTTCCTCGGTGATGTCTCTTATTTTCTTTATGATTGTCTTTGGCGTAATGCCGTGCTTGGTATTGTAAGCAACCTGGATTTTCCTTCTCCTATCGGTCTCCTTTATTGACCTCTCGATAGATCCTGTCATCTTGTCTGCATACAGAGTTACGCGACCCTCTACATTGCGCGCAGCGCGACCGATAATCTGGATAAGTGAAGTTTCCGAACGCAGGAAGCCTTCTTTGTCTGCATCGAATATCCCAATCATCGCTACTTCTGGCAAATCGATTCCTTCTCGCAGAAGGTTAACTCCCACGAGCACATCATACTCCCCCTTCCTCAGATCTGTGAGTATTTCGATTCTCTCGATCGTTTTGATATCACTGTGCAGGTATCTCGCCTTTATATTTTTTTCCTTTAGATATTCTGACAGATCCTCTGCCATTTTCTTGGTCAGTGTCGTACCTATCACCCTGAAGCCTTTGGCGATCACTTTCTCTGCCTCTGCGATGAAGTCTGCAATCTGGCCTTTGTAACCCCCCTTCTCTGTCACGGGTTTGATAGTCACTATCGGATCAACGAGCCCAGTCGGCCTGATAATCTGCTCCACTACCTGCTCACTATGTTCTGCCTCGTATTGTGATGGTGTAGCTGAAGTGTAAATACATTGTCCAACCCTTTCTTCGAACTCGACGAATTTGAGAGGTCGGTTGTCCCTAGCAGATGGTAGTCTGAATCCATAATCGATCAGAGTATTCTTGCGCGAAGCATCACCGGCATACATACCACCGATCTGTGGTATAGATACATGTGATTCATCTATGATAGTTAGGAAATTCGGGCTGCCATCTGCATCATGTGGGAAGTATGACAGAAGCGTATCTGGTGCCTCACCAGGCATCTTGCCGGAGAAATGTCTAGAATAATTCTCTATACCGTTGCAGTAACCTATTTCCTTGATCATTGCTAGGTCATAGCTGGTCTTTCTCTTTAGTCTTTCTACTTCTAGCACCTTACCCTCTTTTTCTAATTCTTTTAATCTAGTTGCGAGCTCCGCCTTGATCGTCTCGTAGGCCCTCTTCTGCTGTGTAGGATCAGAGATGAAATGTTTGGCAGGGAAAATAAACACATGCTTTTCTTCGGAAATTATTGTGCGCGTCACTGCATCGATCAGAGTTACCCCACTGATTTTGTTACCATCAAATGTCACCCTTATTATATACCGCTCACTTACAGGCATAACCTCGGCCGAGTTGCCTAGGGCACGGAACTGACCTGGTGATAGATCTGCGGTAGTTCTTTCGAAGTGAATACCCACAAGTTTCTTTAGAAATTCTTGTCTAGAGATTTCCATACCCACTTCAACTCTCATATTTACCCTCTCGTACTCCGCTGGACTACCGAGTCCATAAATACACGAAACAGATGCCACGATAATCACGTCTTTGCGGGTAAGCAATGCTTGGGTAGATGCATGTCGCAAACGCTCGATCTCTTCGTTGATCATAGCCTCCTTCTCTATATATGTATCAGAATTCGGCATATAAGCCTCTGGCTGGTAGTAGTCGTAGTATGATACAAAGTAATGCACAGCATTGTTGGGGAAGAAATCCCTGTACTCCTGTGCGAGCTGAGCCGCGAGAGTCTTGTTGTGAGCGATCACCAGTGTTGGCTTGCCGATCTGGGCGATCACATTGGCTACTGTAAAAGTCTTGCCAGATCCAGTCACACCCAGTAGTGTCTGATGCTTGTAGCCATCACGAATGCCCATAACAAGGTCCTTGATAGCTTGTGGCTGATCCCCTGCTGGGCTAAATGCGTTGTTGATTTGGAATAGGGGCATTGGGGTATTATATTATACATTTATTTACGCTGGTATATCGCTAGAAACTCCTCTTTGAATTTCAAAAAGGTTCCAGATAGAATATGCTCCCGCATTTCTTTGACCAGGTTGATAATGAAATACAAATTGTGAATACAGCACAGGGTGGATGCCAGGATTTCTTTGGCACGGTGGAGGTATGCGACATAAGCTCGGGTATAATTGCGACAAGTAAAGCAGTCACATTTACTATCAATCGGTCCGAGATCGCTCCTGAACTCTCTATTCAATATATTTATCTTGCCTCTACGAGTATACAGATTGCCGTGACGACCGATACGAGTAGGCGCTACACAGTCAAATAAATCACAGCCCTGCTCCACCGCCATGAACAAGTCCTCTGGCTCGCCTATGCCCAGCAGATGGCGTGGTTTGTCATCGGGGAGGATTTCATTGACCCATTTCACCGCAGTAGACATGTCTTCCTTGGCAAATGACCCACCGATACCGAATCCGTCGAATGCTCCTCCATTAACTTCCATCTTGCCTATTATTTCAGCAGACTCTTTGCGCAAATCTTCGAACCTGCCTCCCTGCACGATGCCGAACAGGGCTTGCATCGGCTTGCCGAAGCGTTTCGCGGAGGCGGCCTGATGATACTTTAAACTCTGTCTGGCCCAACGATGAGTTCTGTCCAGCGCCTCCCTCTGATACGTATACGTTTCGTTGGGCGATGTGCATTCGTCGAAAGCAAATATCATATCCGCCCCAAGGTTATGCTGGATCTCGATCGATCGTGATGGAGTGATGTAATGCAGAGCTCCATCGAGGTGGGATTTAAATGTCACACCTTCCTCATCGATCTTGGCAAGTATGGGGTCGCGGTCCTCGAGCATTTCACGCTTAGCCTCACGTAGAAGCATCGGCGCGTCAGTTGGTTTGGTGATCTTACTTATATCTTTGCCATAGGCAGCACCGAGCGAGAACACCTGAAACCCACCTGAGTCCGTCATGAGCGGGCCTGGCCAATTCATCATCTGGTGCAGTCCTCCCTGCTCGGCTACTGCATGGTCACCAGGTTCCAGAAACAAATGATAGGTATTGCAGAGTCCTACCTGTGCACCAGTTTCTACTAGCTGCTCTGGGGTCATGGCCTTGAATGCTCCCTTGGTACCTACTGTCACAAAAGCGGGTGTATTTATATTGCCGTGTTTAGTCTCTATCACCCCCGCCCTCCCTAGCTTGTTTGGAATTTTCTTTTCTATACTAAATTTAATAGCAGGCATAATTTGTCTATTCGACCAGTGCTGGTGAGGTTTCTAGGTCAGTATCGGTGATCGGGACCAGTCCGCTATCAGAGAAAATAATGAAATATCCCACTACTATAACAGCTATAGAAACCGCGATACATTCTTTCTTACTTAATGTTTTCATATAATTAATATTATCAAATAATTAGTCCGTCATCTAGCTTGACGATCCTTTGTGCCATTTTCCCATAATCCTCTTCGTGGGTCACCATGATGATGGTCTGACCCTGCGCATGAAGCTCCTGGAATATCTCCATAACTTTCTTCGAGGATTCATTGTCAAGATTCGCTGTCGGCTCGTCCGCGAAAAGGATCTTGGGATTGTGAGCGATGGCACGGGAAATAGACACTCGCTGCTGCTCACCTCCGGAGAGGTTCGCTGGGAGGTTATTCTGTCTATGTGTCAGCCCCATTCGATCCAGCGCATGGATGGCTTCTTTAAATGCTCGTGACTTGCTCTTGCCTTGCATAAGGAGTGGTAGCGCGATGTTCTCTATAGCAGTGAGGTCCGGAAGCAATGCATAGTCCTGGAATACGTAACCAAGTTTGTTGAGTCTAAACGATGTCTTGTCCGCAGCGGACATTTTCTCGGTATTGATCCCGTCGACAATGATCGTGCCGGATGTAGGCTCGTCGAGTAGCGACATCTGATACATAAATGTAGACTTACCTGCGCCAGATCGGCCCATGATGGCGATGAACTCCCCATTCTGCGCAGTGAAATCAATACCCTTGAGAATCTGGGTTTGTACACTTCCGTTCTTGAATGATTTTGTCAGGTTTTTTACTTCGATCATACTTAATGAGATTATAACATCTAAAAGCAGAAAAGCCCCGCAGGGCTTTTCTAGACTACTCATGATGAACAAACTTGCGTTATATTATTACTTCATGTAAACTATAAATTGTAGTTGAAAGACTATCCTCGCCTGTAGGATAACAGGATTGTCTTTATTCCCACCCTCGGCTTCGGCCGGGGGTGGTTTGTTTATATTCCTTTTCTGAGGTATTATAATTGATCTTTGAGTGGATCAGCCACTAAAACGAGATTGCTGCTTTCCTCTAACACTCGACTAAGGAAATCTCGAGCACAAATTGTGACAACCTTTTTCTTCTTTGATTGAAGATACCGAAGAACCACATCAAAATCACTGTCCCCTGACCAGAAAAATATTGTATCGTACTTCTCTACCTTCTGAAGCATATCCATCGCTATTTCAATGTCAAAATTACATTTGCTGATCTTTCCAACAAAGCGACCCTCAACATCAAAGTTATTAATCTCCTTTACTTCTTTCGTTCGAGCGATGAATCCGCACTTACGTGCTTTTGGGATCAAAAAGATAGGTGTTCCGATAATGCTCTGATTTTAAATCTCCCAAATTCATAATTTATTAATTATCATATTTATATTATCTCCCTAATATCGAATCCAGTGTGTTCTTGCGCACAATTATCCTCGCAGGCACATACCCAGCTATCATCGTCGCCACCATGAGTAGTCCCACACGTATAGCGGTCTCTATATACGGTGCAACGAGAATTCCGTCAGAAAATGGGAAGTCGATAGGGTGTGCATCTACAAACGGTATGAGGAACGCATAAAGCACAATGAGCCCTAGCCCCGACCCGACAGCTGCATAGAAGAACGACTGGAACATGTATGATATCTCGATCGTGCGGCCGCTGATACCGATACCTTTGAGAATACCTATGAATTTGCGTCGTGTGATTGCGTTGATAAATATCACAATAAACACTGTGATCGATGCTACAGCGAGACCGATAGAAGAGATCATGTTACCGAGTAGTGCGAATGTAGTTTTGATATCCTTGAGGAATTTAGGCTCAGCGTCGGCATATGTCTGGACTTTGGCGTATTCACCAACACCGAGGCTGAGAAATTTGTTTTTGAGTGCAAGTACATCTGTCCCTGGCCTGATACGTGCAGAGATCTCTGCAACACTATAGTCGTCTCTACCGATGAGGCTGCGGAACTGAGTAGCTGGGAAGAAAACTCTCGCACTCACTGTGTCGACTTTGGACTTGAGAATGCCTTTGACTGTAACTTCGCGTACAACATCACCGATCTTTATACGGACTTTGCTACCGGCCTTGACCCCCTGTAGCGCAGTAAACCCCGGTGCCTCTATATCAGAATACTGCTTCAGGAGGAATGATCCAACCATAACCTGGTCAAAGTCATATGGCTTGAGATAGCTACCCTCTACTATAAATTTCTTTAGGCTTGTTATGTCGTTCTCTGACTCTGGGTCGATACCCACAAACTGTGCACCGGTAGAGTTGGTATTTTTCGTATTGTCTGTCTTTTCTTTGTAGCCAGCTTCTATAGTACCGGTATCTAGATATCGTGCGGTGAAATTCTCCACCTCTGGCTGACTGCGCAGTATCTCGAGTATCATAGGTGTGTTTTCTATATAATCTTTCTTGGCGAGTTTAGAAATTATCAAGTCACTTGTATAGTATTCCTTGTTAGCATTTACGGAACCCTCGATGAGTCCTACTAGTACACCAGAGACTACAACGAGATTGAGGAATGTAAGCACCATAACAGATATAATAAGAAGAGTGGTCCACAGACTGGCTCTGCGTATCTGTCGTGTCGCGAGGAAGAAACCTATCTGAATCTCCTTTAGTAACATTAGTTTTCTATTATGGGATCAATAATCAACATTTCACCCTCTGTGAGCCCTCCGATGACTTCGATCTCGCCACTTGTAGCAACTGAGCCTGTTGTGATCTGCTTTTCTACAATCTCTTCCCCAACCTTTATGTTCACATAGCTGAACCCACCTCTCTCTGTGACCGCAGATTGTGGGATGAGTATAGAATCATGCTTGACCTCTGTGGTGACGATAACATTGGCGGTGAGACCCGACTTCAATCTGGAGTCCTTCAGAACGAATTCGAAAGTAACTTTATAAGTTGAAACCCCGTCGCGCAATGTCTCTGCTGGATCTATCGACACAACTCGTACATCGAACAGCACATCACTACCGAACGCATCCAGCGTTACCTGAGCTAGATTGCCTACACGTATATCGCCAATGTTGATCTCTGGCACAAATGTCTCTATCTGAAATGCATTACTAGAAATAAGCTTGATAAGTCTGTCGGCCGAAGAAACTATCTCCCCAACCTCTGCATCCTGGACAGTAACTGTCCCAGAGAATGGTGCTGTTATGATCCTCTTTTCTAAATTGGATTTCAGTCCAGCCACTACCGCTTCGGCTGCAGAGACCTTGGCTTCCTGATAAGGAACTTCTGACTCTACGTCACGGAGCTTGTCTTTGGCCTCTGTTATGCTTGCGATAGCGATATTGATACTACTACGTGCAGCGGATACATCTGCACGAAATTTGTCTATCTGTATCTGGGTATAGCTGCTTCCTTCTATTTCGAAGTCGTTAACAGCTATAGAAACTTTATTAAGAAATAACTTGGTTAACAGTAAATTACCCTCAGTTAATACGACATCATTGATACCTAGATTGTCACTCCAATTGCGTAGCATACGTTCTATATCTGATCTGTCTTTATCTATAGACTGCTTGAGCTCGTAATCGTCGAACGCGAAAACGATCTTGTATTTGTCTGCTTCAAAGAACTGATCCACATTGTTGTGTATAGCATCATCTGCACGTACGTATGCATCGCCTATGGCTTGGACGAGCTCGGTCTGCGCGGTGAGGTATTCTGTGCCGGAGACACCTTTGGCTCCAGTCTTTAGCTCTGACAGTCTCTGTCTCTCTGCAGATAGATCTGCCTCTGCTTTGGCTATCTCTGCGGTAGCGTCTCCGAGCGATAGAGACGCGAGAGTCTGACCCGCAGATACGCTACTACCAACTCTCACATTTACAGAGTCAATACGGCCTGATGTATCGAATCCTAGATCGACATCCCTAGACGGTACGACCTTGCCCGCTATAGAAACCGTCCTGCTGAACTCACTTTTCTGTATTACCCTAGTAGGTAGACCACTGTCGGTATTATCTTTTCTTAGATAAAAAGTCCCCACACTGAATACTATGGCAAGTATTATGATCTTCCATATATTATTGGCCACAAAGTTTTTAAATTTCATACAACAATATTAACATCAAAACAGCTATATACCAAGCCCCGCTTTGCGATTGGAATCACCCAACATCTTGCTCATTTCTGTGATAATTATCTCTTTGACCTTGCCGGGGTAAGCGATCTGGGTGAGATAGAATTCACGTGTCGTTGCTGCAGTCTGTACGAACAGATCACCGTAGTCGAGCATCGTAGGTACGACACCCTCTATCTCTGTGGTTATATCCTGGATCATTTCATATCGCATACTAGATACTTCTCTGTTAAATAATCCCTTCTGCTCGATGTCCATGATCCTTTTGTTGGTAATGACCCCAATGTCGAGGTAATAGTCAGTCCAAGCGAGAAACAGCAGCATCCATATGATAGATAGATACACAAGGTAAAAGAAAGCGAACAATGAATACGCCTCTATATTGTTGAGCTGTGGAACGAGGTGGAAGAACGGTATCAGTATCATCGGTAGGAATCCTGCGATACCTATCACCACCAGCCTCAGCACAAATATGAACCAATGTTTGCGTGCGATATATATTACGTATTCGTGTGGCTCGAGCTCCATCATATATTTATAATATTAGACTGGTTCATGATCATCATGGCAGATAGTAGTAGCGTGATCCCGCCAGCGACGAAGAAAGTGAAGAGTATAGATCTCATCGTCCGCGATATCCCGAAATACCCCCAATGATACAGTAGCGACAGAGCAACAACTACGAACACAACTCCGGCGAACCCCAACGTTCCGAACATGACATAGTTTAAATAAGGCATGGGATTATTTTAGCATAAAGTAATTTATATATAAAAATAGCGAGGGTTAGCTCGCTTAATGAATATGAGTAAGCTTCCCATAATCCAACCTCTCCCCATTAACTCCCTCAATCACATCATGGTGTGTAACAGCGATGAATCTGTCCAATAATTGAATCGATTCTGGTAAGCAATTATACAGATCGAGATTGACAGTAATATTTGGTGGCAAAGGGATTTGGAAATCACAGTATGCGTTAAAAGAGACAGCACTTTTCCCACTCATAGCAACTGCTTCCTCGATCATCCTCCTACATTCTTGTAGTATTTCCAAGCCATCAGGACATAGCATGATTGCCGTTTCGATTGCTCTATCTGTTCTAGAGGTAAATATCGGCAATGGGTCAGTAAAATCCATCAAGATTAAATCTCTGAGTGATTGAAGCGCAGGGAAAGCACTATCAGGTATCCGTTGTGAACAATTTTTGCTCGGATAAGAAAACGACACTGGCTTGGCATGGCGAATTAGTATTTTCATAGAATTTCTATTCCCCAGATTAGTCCTATTTGCTATCCGTGTCAACATAAAAATATTATTTTAGTAAAAGAAAAAAGCCTACTTTGTGTTGCAAATGTAAGGCTTTTTGAAATCTTTTTGTCTCTACTACTAATAGAAACTATATATTTGATAGAATGAATCTATTCTATTCTAATTCACTATGTTCTGTTATATTGATGTATTGAGAACTTTATAAAAGGGTCTCAAAATTCCCATCGAATGGCGCAAAACGATTTTTCTTCCAAAAGCTCTCAGTATTTTCATAAGGAATCTCCCATCGCGCAACTTTTCGAGACAGTTGCACATTCCTTACTTTCGCACCATTGGTCTTACCCCCTAATTTGAGACTCCTATTTCTTGATTTTCAGATACACCGGTTAGCAATAATTTCTCCGACTGATAATAATTTGCTTCAAACTCCACTGGACTCACATAGCCCAAGGAAGAATGAAGTCTTTTGGTA
>JANNXY010000043.1:0-3981 GCA_031409775.1 bacterium
CATCCGGTGTAATAGGGGCAGTTACTCGACAATATTCCATTCCTCCCCACCACAATAAAAAACAAAGGACGACAACATAAGAGGCTTTATACAGAATTTTTTTTTTGAACTCTTCATTTACACTCATCTTGGCTCGTCCTCCTAATTCCTATAGCATCCCACACATTTCCTAAACGAAACACAGTTGTATTCGTTGCAGTTACTGAACCACTAGCTCCTCCTCCACCACCCAAAGTTACTCCTCCAGTTGTAACTGTTTTTGTTCCGTCGCGGTTAAATCCGCCTGCAGAATTAATGGAGC
Source organism: bacterium (assembly GCA_031409775.1). Taxonomy (GTDB): domain Bacteria; phylum Patescibacteriota; class Minisyncoccia; order Phycocordibacterales; family CAIZIN01; genus JANNXY01. The sequence continues at coordinate 302 of JANNXY010000043.1, forward strand.
CTGCTGCACCTGCACCACCACCAACGCTACCGTTTACGAATGTTCCATTCAAATCAACAATTTGATTTGCGTTGCTTCCTGTAACAGTGAGTCCACCGGACGCTCTAGCCCCAAAGCCCGAACCGCCCCCACCTTCAAAATAAATGCCCACATTTCCAGAACCATCAATTGCCAAACCTCCACCACCAGTAACCGCTCCAACTCCCAATACTCCGGTTCCATGAAGTCCAATTTGCAATGTTCCAGGAACACATCCTTGAGGTGATGGATTCTGCGATGAAGAGTCTTGAATTTTCTTTTGCTCTTCTCGACTGTATAACCTTTCTCTTCCATACTGTAACAGCATTATTTTTGCAGCTAAATCTATTCCCCTGAAATCTCTCGAGCCGCTATCACCGCTACCAACATTAACAATTGCAATAACACCTGCATTTTGTAATCTTCGGCTTAACTCACCATTTGTAAAGAAACCGTTGCCACTAAAAGCATTGGAAACACGTTCTCCGTGTTGAGCTTCAAAGAATTGAGAGAAACTTCCCCAAGATGTTCCATATCCGGGTAGGTCTGCTAAACGCTCGCCCCAAAAACTATACATATCTTCAAAATCTTCCATTCCTCCGCCGAATTCTGAATATAGTCCTGTTGGGTCATTATTGTTAATCGGGTCATTATTAGCATAAACATAGAGATTCATCCCATCTTGAGCTGGGTCAACCGTCGTGAACCGCCCCTGCCCACTCGAATAACTTCTATTTACTGCATAATCAAGACTTGCGACCTGACTTCTATCATACGAGGTGAAGACTTGATTACTAAACCCACTACTTTCATCATTTAATGCAGTTCCAAAAGGTAAAGTAGCTTGCTCATAATGCGTATTGGCGGCGTTATTCGTCACCAGTTTTGTTCCAAGTCTGTCGGGATGATGAAACTCAGTCGTTTCAGCCGTTCCATTCCAAACTTGGGTTGAAAGTAGCCTCGAACCCGCATAAATGTAGGACTTTGCAAATCTAAATGTTCCGCCATTATTCGTAGTTTCGGTATATTCACATAAAACGCTCGAACCGCCCCACGCATAATAAGTTGTCAATGAACTATTTGTCGTCCTTAATCTTTGCCGTGATGCTCCGTAAGCATAACTTTCAATCGGAGTTCCGGCATCATCTTTAACCGTCACTAACCTTCCAGCGGCATCATAATCAAACCTCTGGAAGGTTCCATCGGGTTTTTGTCCACGAGTCTGATTACCTGCTGTATCATATTCGTAATTAGTGTTAGTGATTCGATTTGAAGTCTGGTCATAACTTAGATTTGGAAGCCCATCAAGCGGAACATCGTTTCCATACTGAGTCAATCCGCCCGCACTAACATTGGTTCGATTTCCATATCTATCATAACTATACTCTTGACTCCAATTAGCGTGCATTCCTGCGACTTGTCCGGGTTGTAAAGTGAATCCTCCCCTAGCTATTTTTAATCTGCCCAAAGTATCAAATTGATAACTTCGGTTCTTATTGTTATTGAGATTATTGGTAATCTTGGTTAGTTGTCCAGTTTTGCCATTCAAAGAACCATTTGAGCCTCCTCGTTGATAATCATAACTCAAATCAAGTAGAGTTTGGTTAGAATTTTGTTTAATAACTTTCTGATTGGTCAATAATCCGGTTTGATTATCATAAGAATATTGCTCAACATCTGCGTTATTGGTAAATGCTCCAGTCTTCAAACTCGTGACTTGGCTTAACGGATTATAAACAATCTCACTCATTTGAATTTGTCCATTAACGGTCATTTGGGTTAATCTCGAAGCATTATCGTAAGTTGGATTGATTACTTTTGGTGCTAGTGGAGTGCCGAAAGCAGTTGGATAAGTGACACTGGTTAAACGACTTGCGCTATCATAACCATATTCGCTCGTCATTGCCGATTTGCCAAACATCCCGATACTGTAAAACTGCACTCGACTCATTGCATCATAACTGTTGGTTTCGAGCGTCGTTGGTGCATTCGGATTGCCTGTTTTGACTGAAACCACTCTTGATTTATCCCGATTTGCTTGAGTTTCATAACCAATGGTCACCATTTCCGCATCCGTGATTGAGCCTGAATTAATTGCCGTTGATTTATCGTAATTGATTGATTGCAAGCGATTTAACGGGTCATTGTTATAGACGAAATTCGTTTTCACACCTCTTGCATCTGTTCTCTGAACCAAGTTTGAACGATTATCATACACAAACGCATCACTCCACAGTCCTTCAATCGTGTTGGCTTGTTCCGCCAATTTTTGCCGGACTAATCTGCCCAATGAATCGTAGGCAAATTTTCTCTCCTGGACTCCTTGATTAACTTGAATCAGTTCATCTTTCGGGTTGTAGCTGTAACTCGTCACCATATTATTGGCGGTCAGCACACTGCCGTTGCCATTCGGGTCAGGTTCTACGACTTCGACCAATCGCCCGAAATCATCGGTTCGCGCCCAGCGTTCACGTCCCCACGCATCCACACTTCGCACCGTGTTTCCAACATTTGATGCCGCTGAACTCGGTTTATTGGCATCATTGTAAATCGTCGTGGAAATACTTCCATCCGGTGCCGTCATCTGCGTCACCCGCGAGAAATCATCATAGCTGTAACTCGTCCACAAACTGGCAGTTAAACTAATATCAAACGGCATCGAACTCGCAATCTTTCTCCCGTTTTTGTCATATTTAACCTCGCTCGCCGTCCAACTATTGCCTAATTGCGATTCCGACCGCACCGACTGTCCGCGTCCATTGCTATAACTGATTGATTTGCCGACATAATCAGCCGGATTCGCCAAAGTTGTTTTTGATGCGGTTTGCGTCACTTTCAGATTCGCGTTGTCATATTCCGTATAACTATTCGCCCCCGTCGGGCTTTCGACCCGAATCGGACGCTGAATCGCATCATAATAATATTTCGTCTCTAAGTTGTTGAAATCTTTCGAGATTTTTAACAATCCCGTATTGAAATCGTAAGTCGCAAACTCCTTATTTTGCAGATTCGGGTCGCTTGCCGAACCCTTGGTATGCGAATCAGGTTGCGAATATTGCGTCAAAGTCGAATACTCATACGACATTTGCTGACAACAATCCGTCGTCGTCGTCCGCGCATTACCCGTAATATCGTAGGTCGAATCGTAACTAATCGCTCCCGTTGGGGTAGTCGGTGTAGCATCCGCGTAAGTCGTGCTATTGGTCAGATTACCGCGTTTCAAGGTTGCCGCATCAAAGTTCGGAATCTGTTCATACTCCACACAATACGTTTCCCAATAACCGCCACCGCCACCGCCCCATTCCCAGCCACCGCCTTCAACCCAATACGAATCCCATTGGATACAATTCCCCTGCACCGTTTCCGTCGTATATGGATTTGAAGTCTGGTCATACATCACCACATTTGGCGTGTTGAGCATTGGAAATTGGTCATAATTGTAATCATTTTTACTCAAGCGAACATTATTAGAAAAAAGCTCTTCGGTTTTGACTAGGCTGAAAATATGTCGCCCCGAACTCCAAATATTTTGCCCGTTAAGCGTGGTGAAATAGCCGATATAACTCACATCATTCTCGTAGGTATTGACCTTGGTTCGCAACAGATTATTGGAATATCCGTATTCGTTGACAGTTGCGACTTGATTAAATCCGTTGGTGTTG
>JANNXY010000044.1:0-1506 GCA_031409775.1 bacterium
TCACGACGGTAACAACAACCACAACATTCACAGCAACAACATTCACAAAATTGTCATTGCAGCCGGTTGTGGTAACGTCGGCGTTGGCCGCGACCACCGGCAGTGGTCCGTCGTCGCCCATGGGGAAGAAAAAACGACGCCGCAAAACGCCACCGGCCGTGCCCAGTCCGGATCCGGTCCGAGTGTCGCGACCGGCACCCGCTCCCGATGCCATGGAATTCGCGGACGCCGAGGAAGAGTTGGACGACGACGACGACGACAACAACAACAATAACAACAAGCGCATGACCAAAGAAGACATGACTTTAATGGGGGAGATTGCCAGATTTGAGTTTCAAACGGATCGAGAACTATCCATGGGTGCGGTGCAGTTGTTGGCCAACGCGGATGATAAAACCGTCAACGCGGCGGCAGCAACAGCCGATCCAACCACCAGCAATGGCGAAGGAGTCAGTAACGTCATTCCACTGCCAGACATTAAGGAAGCGAGGAAAAAGAAACAAATGGAGGAAGAGCTCAATCGCATGGAACAGGAAAAGGAAGAACAGAAAGTTAGGATCAAACGCAGTGACAAGAAAGCCTTTGCCAGAGTACGTTACTTTGGAATCTAGCTATTGTTGGGATGGAAATTTAGCTGTTTCACCGATCAATCCCCTCATGCCTATGCCTCTGTTTGTTTTTTATTCAGCTTTTGGAACAACAGCCCTTTGCGGACGCCGATGCCTCATTGTTTGAGGAGGAAAAGTACGGTGCGGTCAGCGCACTTCTCGGCGAAGGAGCTGAACCGTTTCTTTCCATTCCACTGGGACCGTTGCAAGTCGGGCACTTTATTGGAGCGTTGGGGATTGTTTTGATGGCGTTTGTGGAATATCCCGGCTTTCCTCTCACCAACTTGCCAACGCCATTGCGCGACTGCCTGCAGGGGGGTTTGGGAACTGTTTACGCCATCAACACTGCGCTGGCAGTGGCCGCCGTGTTCCAAGCGCCACAGCGCGGGCAACCCGTGCTATTGTGGGCAATTAAAATATTCTCGGTGGGAGGCCTGGCGTACGACCAATTTATGCAGTTGCCGACTCTGGAGGAACTTGAAAAAGCCAAGTCCGTCAAAGGAAAGAGAGCTATCAAAAATAGTAAATAGCACCAGAACAATTCGACGCTAGTAGGGCCCAACCGTTACCAAAATAAATAAAACAAAAGGTAAAGTCAAACACTGAGCAACTATATTTATAGGCAAATCATTCTGCATGTTTAGAATCAAGTTAGGCTGCGCTCTGATTTTCCGCAAAGACCATTAGTTTTCATCATTCTTGCTGCATGCATTTTAAGCGGATCCGTCGGCTTTGTTCATTCCTTCTGCAGCTTCGCGACGACGAGCATAAAATTCGTCCAGAGTCTTCTTGGGGATCTTCTTGAGCAATTCCTTGGGAAACGCCCGCAGAATGCTCCAGGCCAGGTCCAAAGACTCGAAAATAGTACGCGCTTGGTACGGTCCCTGTGAGACAAATT
>JANNXY010000045.1:0-3516 GCA_031409775.1 bacterium
AAAATATCTACCCAACAGGTACCAAGGTATCAGATGAAGAAATGAGTCGGCTAAATATTCAAAGAGATGAGTTCCATCCCGAATGGAACTATACGATTAGACCGCAGAGTTGGTGTTGCTAGTAATTAATGGAAGGGGCCTTAACGGAGGCCTTTCAATCACTAAAGTTTCCCGAACACGCTTCATGGCTTCATTTGGACCAAAGTACGGATCACTTTTGTTATTTGTGTTTGTCGTGGATCTGAACTCAATAATAGAATTATTGAAAATGGTTACCCAAGCAGAACTATATAACCCGCTTGCATCACCTATCGAATATTTAAGCCAATTATGACCAGTAAAATTTTCTGTGCCTGTTGCGATCCAAATATCTCCCTCATCAACATCTTTAAATTTGTCCTCAAGATAATTTCTTGCGGAAGTACAAATAGTAGTACAATTCTCTATCGAGATTCCATTGTAAAACCACGTTTCTGTTGTTAAATAATAGTCAGGTAAAATAGCTTCTGTGTAAAATACTATAGAACTACTTGAACTTTCTAACTTACTCACCTTTGTGAAAGACGATGGGTACTCGAAATTAATTTTCAAGCCGTTTGCCTCAGCTTCAAATTTTTTATATTGAGGATTTTTTGCCAATTCATTAAACACAGATTTTAGTTTACTTTCGTCACATGTTAGTCTATCAGGGATAGTAGCGTGTTTGACTCCGCAAGCACCATCGACTGAAACAAGATTTGGTAAATTAACTTCAGCCGTATAGTCTGAAGGGAGTTCGGGTGGTCTTGGAATATTTTCATCCAGAGCAGAAATAGACCTAGATCGAATTAGCATTATAATTACCGCAATGATTATAAATGCCACTGCACCCCAAATTTTGTACTCTTTGTTTTTCATTGTTTATTATATAAAAATGGAAGTATATTACTTCCAATCCACATCACTACTTAGGTTAATAAAGAACTCTGGAAAAGCTGGCAATTCTCCAGTGTATTTATCTTCCTCAAGGTACTTAGTGTTATCCTTACTTTCTGGCAATCTTCCACCCGTAACAATATTATAACCAGTACTAGATACTATCTCTGAATGGCCACCATAGCGTATCTGCACATGTAAATGATTTCTGTAAACTCCACCACTTGCCTTATTTAGATCAAATATGCTTCCAATTTGTTGGCCAGCTACCACCTTTGAGCCGTCACTAAGAGTACTTTTTGGAACTATATGCAAATAGGAACTAGTTACATATATATTGTTGCCCTTAGCATCTTTTGCCCCTACATCATACCTAACAGAAAGATATCCACCATTTCCCGATGCTGAGCGATTTGTGTTATAGATCACACCATCGTGCATTGCGAACACTTTTGCACTTGTTGAAGTTCCTGTTGAATTGGAGATATCAATCCCTGTATGAAGAAGTCGGTAACCCTTCACGGATTTCGTCGGATTTCTATCACTTGGCCATCTGCTCCCGAAATCGCTCCCAGTCACAGTTCTAGTAATGCTTTGGCTATTGCCAGAATTATCACCGAGCGGACACACTAGATCGGGAAATGGAATTGTGACAACAAATTCAGGTCTGCCCGTAAATTCCTTTTGGTCGGAACTAAGAAAAGTTACGGCCTCTTTATTTCTTGCGACTAAATGAACGCCTCTGTCATTAGAGCGTAAACTGTCATAGAAATCTTCAACGTCCAGATAGACCCATTTATCAACCTTGTTTCTATCTATCTTTTCATAGAATTTTGATGCAGATGCTGGCTTATTTTTGAAAGTAACTGATTTTTCCTTCCAGGATGACTTAGGTTCTCGTACATTTAGCTTCATGTAGCCATAGTCCTCAACGATTCTTGTACAGAACAGATAGACTCCAGCCGAATTTACTTTACTTGGCAAACGCCAAACATCAGGAAATCGTATGAGTACTTCTCTCTCGTAGTCGCGACCATCTTCGTTATTTGAGGTACTCAAACTCGATGATGTATCATAACTTGAGCCGGTGTTTGTAAAATACACATCCTCAGATTCCACCTCTCCTGGTTTAAGCCTGAGATCCAGATCTGCAAATGCAAATGTTGAAAACACAAAAGAGGTGATTAGGGTTAGAGCTTGATTTTTCATTGTTACAGTAGTGTTTGATTTTGTTTTTGATGAACTATTTTGAACTGGATATAAGATTAGCAAACCTAAAAAATCTGTCAAACACCCCCCTCCACCTCCACACACTCAATCTCCCCTTCCTCACATTCCGACTTACAGGAATCATCAGAACATTTGTTGAAGTCGCTAGCGCGGATCTGGTAGACGTTTTCGCCAGCTTGGACGAGGGAAGGAAAATCCTTGGCAAAGTAGTAACGATAGAAAGAAACACCCAAAAGGATGATAGTGCAAATAAAAAGTCCTGCGAGAAATGGAGGCAACTTAAACTTAAGTTTTAATATATTTCTCTGTATCTCTGTTACAATTTCTAGATGAAAAAAAGAAACAAAAGCGTTTAACCAAAATTGATCGAGATGAGATTCATTTGTTAAGAAGGAAAGGGTTCACTCAAGAAGAAATTGCTTCTCGGTTGGATGTTACTCAGGGAGCGATATCGTACGAACTTAGCGAGAAGACTCGAAGAAATCGATTGTATGATTCCTCCTATGCTTGTCACAAAACATACGTGAGGAAGCATCAGGGTAGAACAAGGGGCAATACCATAGCAGAGCATCCAAAACTCCAGAGAATAGTTACAGAGTATTTGATGGACGATCAGTCTCCAGAGCATGTATCGAAGAGAATTTTGAAGTATCATAAAGACCTACCATATATCTCTGGTGTTACGATCAGAAACTACATCAAAAGCCCCTACGGCAGACGTATAGAGGCTCATAGAAACAAGATCTACAAGAAGAGACGAAGTAAGCGCAGGTTGGCAAAAGAAATCACAGATAAACACATGATTGACAAAAGACCCAAATATATCAAGCACAGAAAGCGAATCGGTGACGGTGAAGGCGACTTCATTACATCGGGCAAAACAGGAGAAGGAATGATCTTTGTAGTTGGTGACAGGAAGTCCAGAGCTCCTTTTCTAGAAAAGATTCACCCGGTCTCCATTAGAAATGTCGAACGAGCTGTTGGACGTATTCAGAGACGATTCCCCGAACTTAAGACTTTAACTTTCGATAACGATCTTTTGTTCATTCATCACAAGAGATTAGAAACTAAATTTAATCTGAAGATCTACTTTTGTCACAAGCATTCACCTTGGGAGAAGGGTTTTGTAGAGAACCGAAACAAGATCATTCGACGGTATATTCCTAAAGGTTCTGACATTTCAAAATATTCCAAACGCTATATCCAGAAAATTGAAGAGAAACTACAAAGACAGATCATGAAATGTTTAAACTATCGGACACCCGGAGAAATACTTGAGAGGCATCGCAAACAAAAAAGGAAGTCCTAAAACTTCCTTTTTTCGTAAATCTATATGTTTTTGAGAATATTAAAAGGTGGGTTGTGGGTGCC
>JANNXY010000046.1:0-1712 GCA_031409775.1 bacterium
TTTTTGCTCAATTTACGAATACCTGTTTCAATGCCAAAGCTAAATCTTTCACATAGACTATTTCAAGAAGCCTTTGTTTATTTTTATGAAAAAATAAACGAAAAGTTTAAAGACAATAAGTCAGGTGCGATATTATCGGAATTTCTAGAAAAAATTGTCGGAATGGGCTTGGTATTCACCATTATTGAAGTCAAAAGTGAATTGGATGCTTTTAAGGTATTTGAAACTCTAAATGCCCGTGGAGTTAAACTTTCGACCGCAGATTTACTTAAAAACTATTTATTTAGTAAAGCAGCTAGATTAAGTGAGTTAGAACTTGAAGAAGCGGAAACACTTTGGCAAGGTATGTCAGATTCACTTAGGTCAAATGATTTAACCACTTTTATTCGCCATTATTGGAATAGTCGCCATAATCTTGAAAGACAAAGCACCCTTTTCAAAGGAATTAGAAATAATATTAAAGATGCCGAACAATCATTTATTTTGCTCAAAAGTTTAGAAAATAATGTGGTCTTTTACGCGGGTTTTAAAAATCCGTTTGACGAAATTTGGGGCAAAGATGAGCAAAAACAGTTAAAAGTTTTGAAATATTTAGGTGTTACAACTTGTTATTCTTTAATGCTTTCGGCTTTAGAATTTTTGCCAAGAAATGATTTTGAGAGTTTATTAAAAGAAATTGTTGCCATAACTTTTAGATCCAATATTAGCGGACGGAATCCGAATGATGCTGAAAGAATTTTTAGCAAAGTAGCAGTTCAAATTTCCAAAAGCGAATTAAAAAGTGTGAAAGACATTGTTCTTCAACTAAAAAGCATATATGTTCCAGATGACGAGTTTTTCACAGTATTTTCAAATACAGCAATTAATTTTAGGAGAAAAAAAGAACTGATTAAATATATTTTGGTAAAAATGGAAAATCAATTATCTAACAAGGATAATCAAGTAGAAGACGCAACTTCAACCATTGAACATATTTTGCCGCAAAATCCAAGTGCTATTTGGGAAACCGAATTTTCTCCCGACATTCAACCCGACTTCTTAAACAGAATTGGAAATTACACACTTTTAGAAGCGTCAAAAAATCATAAATTAACCAATGAAATGTCGTTTGATGAAAAGTTAGAGTTTTATAAAAAATCAAATTTTATAATGACGAAGGAACATTTGCTTTTTACTGAATGGTCGCCTGAAACCTTGCTTCAACATCAACAAAAAATGGCGAAATGGGCAAAAGGAATTTGGAAAAGTAATTTTATTTCATAATCCTACTCAATAAAAATCTCATCCACAAAGATAAACGCATCATCGCCCGCGCCCGGATGCCACGCTGGTATTTTGCCTAAATTTGTTGCTTTCACCCGCACATAACGCGCTCGAACAGGTGAGATTTCGGTTTTGTAATCTCGAATAATATGCTCCATATTTTCGGGCGCAACATCGGTTTTAATTTCGGCAACTTTTGTAAAATTGATATTATCATTTGAAATTTCAAACTCAATTTTAGTCGGCATCCAAATCCAACTCCGCGCAACTTGTAAAAATCCACCGCCAACTGTTTTGATTTCAGTCTCGCGTTGCAAATCAATGACAGCGATAAAGTCTTGGTCTTGATAGCCTTGCCATTCGCCCGATGCAAAATTTGTCGTGCCACGAATGCCATCAATCAAGCCAATATCGCCGCCGCCTGTGTATTGGCGATTGTATTTAGAAAA
>JANNXY010000047.1:0-3835 GCA_031409775.1 bacterium
TATGACATCATACCGCTCTTGTTCTTTCTCGGTTGGCTTGTATTTTTCCAAGGCATATATTTTTTAGTTAATATATCCAATGGTACTAGGGGGTGTCTTTTTAACTTTGGAAGGGGTGCACTTTTAACTTTGGTATTACACGATTAGGTAGCTACAAGACAAAAAAGCCCGTTTGTGATAGAATCCACTTCTATCCCTAACGGGCTTTTTTATTGCAATTAAAATTAGTTAATTTATGAATATCCAATCACAAATCGAAAAGAAGACGAAAATTGTTTGCACCATAGGTCCAGCTACAACTTCAGAAGAAAATCTAGCTAAGCTGCTCAAAGCAGGGATGAATGTTATGAGAATGAACTTCTCTCACGGAGACTTCGCAGAACATCAGGTAAAGGTTAATAATCTAAAGAAGGCAATAAAGAAGACAGGTATCCCAGCAGCAATGTTCCAGGATCTAGGTGGACCCAAGATCCGTCTAGGTGAATTCGGCACAGAGTCAGGTCGCGTAACAATTAAAAATGGCCATAAATTTACACTTACAACTGACAAATGTGTCGGAGACGAAGCTCGATGCCATATCAACTATCCTAAACTCATCGAAGAAGTAAAGGTGGGTCACCACATCATGCTCGATGATGGCAAGAAGAAGCTCCTCGTAACAGATATCAAAGGCAAAGACATACATACCAAAGTTATCGCAGGTGGCGAGCTCAAGGGTCGCCGAGGTGCGAATTTCCCCGATACAGATCTATCTATTTCTTCACTTACAGACAAAGACAAAGCAGACATCGCATTTGGACTCAAGAACAAAGTGGATTTCTTCGCTCTATCATTTGTACGTCGACCAGAGGATGTTACAGAGCTCCGAGCAATACTAAGCAAGGCTAAATCCAAGGCAGGTATAATCTCCAAGATCGAAACACCTCAGGCTGTCGACAATATCGACGAGATCATCAGCCTCTCTGATGCGATCATGGTTGCACGTGGAGACCTAGCGGTAGAAATCCCTGCAGAGAATGTGCCTCTAGTTCAGAAGATGATTATCAAGAAATGCAACATCGCTGGCAAACCCGTTATCACTGCAACACAGATGCTTGAGTCTATGATCAAATCCCCAGTACCTACCCGCGCAGAGGTGTCAGATGTAGCCAATGCTATCATCGATGGTACCGATGCTATTATGCTTTCCGAAGAGACAACCCTAGGGGACTTCCCGTTCGAATCCGTAGCTATGATGACCAAGATAGCAAAGAGGGTAGAGGCCAACTTTGTTCACGAGCAGTTGCTTATGAATGGTCATTACAACAGCACTTCCAAATCAATCGGAGAGAGTATCAACTCATCTGCAGTAAAGACTGCTGACCGCATCGGTGCCAAATACCTAGTAGCGATCACAGAGCGTGGTTACAGTGCTCGCCATATGTCTAGACACAAGCCTTCTCAGGCAATATTTGTGTTCACACCGAACGAGGCTACTCACAACCAGCTATGTCTTAGCTATGGTTGCAGTCCAGTGCTTATAAATAGATTCAAAGACTTCACAATAGTTCTCAAAGAGGTTAGGAATTATTTATTGAAGAACAAGCTTGCGGCGAAGAACGACAAAGTGGTCATCGCTTCCGGTATGCCATTTGGCAAGCTTATCGAGTCCAACATGATTGTCGTAGAGACTCTCTAGTTATACAATAGTCAAATGCATAAAGCCGCCAAGGATTACTATGATAAAAAGATTAGTAAATTCCCCGATGCGGCTTTTCGCGTATTTGATAGACCTGGATTTGCTATTGAACAAATAGAGAAAGTTAAAAGCATACATATAATAGGTGTTTGCGGAACAGCGATGGGGTCGCTTGCAGGGTTACTCGTGGAGGCTGGCTATGAAGTGTCTGGGTCAGATACCGGATGCTATCCACCAATGAGCGATCTGATCAATAGCTTGGGGATCAAATTCTACGAAGGATGGAGCGAAAGTAATTTGGCAAATGCTGATTGTGTAATCATCGGCAACGCCTGTGGCCCACAGAATATAGAAGCCAAGTTCGCTAGGGAAAATAATCTGCTACAACTCTCGATAGGCGAGGCTCTGAATGCATTTTGCTTAAAAGATAAATTATCCCTAGTGGTAGCTGGAACTCATGGCAAGACTACGACCACAGGACTACTCGCACATGTTTTGGCTTATTTGGGCGTGAATCCCGGGTTTATGGTAGGTGGGGTGATGATGGGGAATGGTCGGAGCTTTGAAATCGGGTCGGGGCAGTATTTCGTGATCGAAGGCGATGAATATGATACAGCGTACTTCGACAAGTCTCCCAAATTCCTGCACTACAAACCATATGGTGCTATCGTGACCTCTGTCGAGTTCGACCATATAGATATATACAAAGACATGCAGGATTATACAGAGGCTTTCAGATTCCTCGCATCCGAAGTCGACCCCGCTGGAATACTAGTACTCTGTGCAGAGAGTGATATTGTGCTCGACTTGTCTAAATATTCTAATTCAAAAATAGTCACATACGCCATAAACAAAGGTGATTTTACAGCGAAAGATTTAATAGATATAAAGATGCCTATTCCAGGAGAGCACAATCTACTCAATGCATTGTCTGTATATGCGCTGCTATCAAGCTTGGGATTTGATCAGAGTGCAATAAAGAAAGGTATCGAGACATTTGCTGGCATGAAGCGCCGTCAGGAAGTGATTCTGGACAATGAAAGGGTGACGATAGTGGAGGACTTCGCGCATCACCCGACCGCGGTTCGCGAGACTATCAAAGCGATCAAGAATAAGTACAAAAACAGAAGGGTGATTGCAGTATTTGAACCACGTTCCAACACCAGCCGTCGCAAGACATTTGAAAATGAGTATATCAGATCATTTGATGATGCAGACAAACTCCTGCTCAAGGTCCCGCCGCTGCGCCACAATGACAAACCTGATGAATTTATGGACGCCGTCAAAGTCGTAAAGGGGATAAAGGACCGCATCGTAGATGCCGAGTTATTTGACACTACAGACCAGATTGTAGAGAATCTCGGAGCAAGTTCAAAGCCCAGCGATGTGCTGCTCGTCATGTCCAACGGATCATTTGACGGGATCTATAGCAAACTTATTGCCCTCTTTGCTAGATAACTGCTACAATTAAGTCATGAAAGGATTCATATCAACCATGCTTTTGGTGCTTGTGTTTATCGTGCTTGTTGTTATTTCTACTTTGCTATACATGAAATTCCATTTTTCTTCTGAAGTCGTTCCCGATAATCTAATCGACGATGAGCCCGTAGCCACAAGCACAGACCAGATCGTAGACGAAGTTCCACTGCCTCGCATCGACACTATCAATCCGTCATCGGGACCAGCCGGTACGGTGATAAATCTAAATGGCAAAAATCTCGCCGGATTCGAAGGCGACTTGGATGCCTGGATCGAGAATGCTCAGGGCGAGCGAGCCTATCTATCATCTGCATCGTCTAGCTACCAGAGAACAGAATTGATACAAGTAAAAATAGAAGGTAAACTGTGCAAGCAAAACAATTCCTATTCGGGCAATCCATGTACAGAATATATGAATATCACTCCGGGTAAATACATGATCTATACTGCTCCGTGGGGCAAGGTTAGCAATAAGGTGGAGTTTGAAGTGAAATAAAATCCGCCTTTTGGAGCGGGGTTTGCGGTTGCTACGGTTGCCCTGACTTCCGCACCCCTCTAAATCTTTCTAAAATACCCATATAGTTAAACACGGACCCTTCCAAAATGGGTGTTGCATGGGTAAAATCATGGTATGTTCATCCGCAAACTCAAAAATCGTAGCGGGTCAGTTTCTATCCA
>JANNXY010000048.1:0-4866 GCA_031409775.1 bacterium
ATCTACCCAACAGGTACCAAGGTATCAGATGAAGAAATGAGTCGGCTAAATATTCAAAGAGATGAGTTCCATCCCGAATGGAACTATACGATTAGACCGCAGAGGGTTGGTGTTGCTAGTAATTAATGGAAGGGGCCTTAACGTCGATGTTCTTATTTCACATCGACCCCCATTGACCTGCACTGGCCTTCGACTATCGATATAGCTCCCTTGAGGTCTTTGGCATTTAGGTCCGGCATCTTGATATTGGCGATCTCTTCTACCTGAGCTTTGGAAATGCTTCCAATCTTCTTCTTTGGCACTTCGCCTGAGCCTTTCTCTACCCCAACTGCCTTGAGGATTAGGGACGATGCTGGAGGAGTCTTGAGAATGAAGTCATAGGTGCGATCTTCATAGACATTGATGATCACAGGGATGATCTGACCCATTTTGTCCTTGGTCATGTCGTTGTATTTCTTGCAGAATTCAGCGATGTTGAGTCCGGCTGGACCTAGAGCAGTTCCGATAGGAGGTGCTGGGTTTGCTTTGCCGGCTGCGATCGCGAGCTTTATTACTTTGGTGATTTTTTTAGCCATTTTTAATGATTTAATTTAATTGATTAGTTAAAACGCACAATTTACGTGCCTAGCTGTCTAAACACGAGAAGCTTCTATATATTACTGATTTTTAGGATTTTAGCAACCTTTTCTTGCTATTTAGGGGAATATAGCTAATATTAGGCCCAAAGTACCTTATTTATGAAAAATGAACTAATACTGCAAGGATATCTTGAAATCCCTGAACGGTTATCGCCATTTGTTGCCGCTGAAGAGTTCAAGCCTTGGCTAACAAGTACGAATGGAGGAGATTTTTCTTTCTTCCAAGGACAACTTCACGAACAATTGAGGGGTATTATTGATCCTCCTTCTCCTAAAAGGATTCTAAGTTGTCATACAGCAGTCATTTGGAATTTCGTGACAGATCATCGAGACGCTAAAACTGTTTTGGACTTACTTAGTGAGATTGGTCAGTGGCCAATTCTAATCTCTGATGTATTTTCCATAATGAAATCTTCGGAATCCGATTGGAATTATGAAGGGGTGCCCGAAGATGTTTTGGAAGCTAACCGCTGCTACAATCAAGTTCTTGGGAGTGATTGGCACAAGAAAGTACAACATTTAGCTTTTGTTGAATCCCCTCGAGACGGAATACTACCTATGAGATTTAAATTCTGTCCAGTAGAAAAAGGCTGGACGCTCTCGGCAGATTTCGATATAGAATCTGATAGAGAGTTCGAGACAGATACCAGGATCTTTTCGTTTAAAACTTAGTGGGCTGAAAAATGCCTATTTTTATTTCACCACCAGTCCAACGGGAGCGAGGATGATTCCTTTGAGGGGCTCCGGAGCACGGCGGCGCGAGGCCGAGCGAAAATCCAGCAGGATTTTACGCGTACCCGGAAAAGGAATTATCCGAGCGTTATATTTTCTTAATTTGCAAGAAATCGAGCTCTACTGGTGTTTCGCGACCGAACATAGAGACGAGAACCTTTACCTTGCCTTTGACCGCATCTACCTCAGAGACCTTGCCTTCGAACTCCTTGAACGGACCATCGACGATCATCACACCATCGCCTAGATCTAGGTCTATATTGTGTACGACGTTGTCAGAGTTGATTCTCTTGAACAATTCATCGATCTCTTTGCGATCTAGTGGAACCGGGTAGACACCTGACCCTACGAACCCTGTCACACGTGGTGTGTTGCGGACTACATACCATGAGTCGTCAGTAACAACCATATCTACGAGCACATACCCCGGGTATATCTTCTCTTCTTCTTCGACACGCTTGCCGGATTTTATCTTGATCTTCTTTTCTGTTGGTACGAGTACGTTAAATATTCGATCTTCCATACCGAGTGACTCTATACGTTGACGGAGGTTCTTGGCCACAGCATTCTCGTACCCAGAATAAGTGTGGATCGCGTACCAATTCCTTTCATTTATTTGTTGTTTTTGATTCATGAGAATAGTGGTTAGTTATTAGTTGTAAGTTGCTAGTTACCGATTACCAGAGTCTCTAGAATGTATTTAAAGATGCTATCCCAAACACCTAGAAATAGAGATATAACGATAGATATAACGATAACTAGGATAGTGAACATAACCACCTGGCTTCTAGTTGGCCAGCTTACGTGCTTCATTTCAGCTTGAGTTTCTTTTATATAATTCGACATAGTTTGGGATTAGTATTTAAGCATTTTTAAAAGCCCTTTCCGGGCCTTTAAAAAAAGTATATCAGAATTCAGATTTATGTCAATTTTACCTGATTTCGAAATTCACTGTGACGGTCGAAGTGATCTTCTGCTCCCCTGACTGGATCTGTGGGCGGACAGACGGTGCAGCGGACTTCATCATCATATCTGCACCACCCATCTCGTACATTGGATAGATCGGATTCTCTGACTCATAGTATCCCACGACCCTGCCGAGTCGTAGACCGAGCTTGTCTGCGAGTTTCCTCGCTTCTACCTTGGCATCCTCGATCGCCATATCTCTAGCCTGTCTCTTGAGCCCTGCCTCGTCATCTACGATAAATGACAGGTTGCTTATGTTGCTTACACCTAGATCCCCTACAGCGGATAGAACTGTTCCTTCGATCTTGGGATCGCGGATCTTTACTTGGAGATTGATATCGACTACATAACCTTTGAGTATCTGCTTGCCGGTTGTTGGGTTGTACTCATAATCAGGACCAGAGCTGTAGCCGATGGTCTTGATATCTTTCTCTAGGATTCCCTGCTGCTTTAGGAAAGCTATTACTTCATTGTTCTTCTGGTTGGCTTTGTTCTTTGCCTCTAGTGCAGTTATCTCGGATTCTTTTATTGTAAAGGTGATCATTGATACATCAGGCACTACGAACACATCCGCCTTGCCTGTCACAGGAAGCACGTTCTGGAACGAAGGGCTCTGGCCGATGTACCCGAACTCCTTTAGATTGTTTATCGCACTTGTAAATAGAAACAACCCGAGCACTATAGAGATAGATATAACTATTCTCTGAAGAATTTGCTGATTTATCATTATGTATTATTAACTACTAATCCCTGTATTATAGCATCAAAAAGATTCCTAAACAGCATCGCCACAGTGAGCGGTCCCACTCCACCAGGTACTGGCGATATCGCTTTGACTTTATCTACAATGTTCTCGAAATCTGCATCTCCCACAATTCCGCCTTCTATAGAATTAATCCCGACATCTATTATGACTTGGTCAGGGTTTGTAAATTCACTTGTTACGAGCTTGGCCTCCCCGGCGGCTGATACTAATACCGATGCATGCCTGGCTATATCTGGGATATTATCCGTGCCTTTGTGACACACGGTCACTATCGCTCCCCTCTTGCGTAGCTCTCCTGCTACTGGCTTGCCCACTAGGTCTGACCTGCCGATCACTACTGCATTTACCCCATCGAGCTTTACATTGTAATAATCCAGCATCGCCATCACTCCGCGAGCCGTAGCTGGGATGAATTTAGAATTGCCGGATATTCCGTCGACATCTTTACTTCCAACAATCTCAGACAAAACCCTTTCTCTTTCTATATGCTTTGGCATAGGTAGTTGCACAATGATACCGGTTACATGATTATCTAAGTTTAATTTACTTATTACTCCTAGCACCTCCTCTGTGCTGCAATCTTTGTTTAAATTTATTAGCTTTACCATTACACCTATACTCTCGCCGAACTCGATCTTCCTCTTTATATAAATATTGGACCGAGGGTCATCACCTATCTGAACTATCGCTAGAGTCGGCTTCAATTCCAATTTAGAAATCTGGTCCGCAAGCTCTGCCCGGATCCCATCTGCTATTACTTTGCCATAGAGTATTTGAGACATGATATAAAAAGTCCCGTGGGACTAGATGATGCCACTAGTTGGCGGTCGAACAAAAAGTTCAGGGTGCCTCCGTACATGGATAGGATCATTAAAGGTAGGGCGCGGTCCGCCACCGCCAGAAAAAGTGTGGTGCTGGGGGGGTGCGTAGGTTGGATCTGCGGGTGGTCCGATGGTTGCGGTGAGCTGGAACTTTATGGTTACCGCGATTTCCTTTGATCATAGGTTTCGTTTTCTGAGCTAACTCTGCATTGCGACGGAGTGTTTGGTTTTGTGATGTACAGATTGCCTTCCGTCATTTAGGCAGTCTAATGGGAAATACTACTAAACCTATTAATTATGTCAATGAATTTTTCACGAGTTATCAACTACAAATTATTTGTTATATAAAAATAACCCCACACAGCCGTAGCTCCGTGGGGTTGTCTGATAGCTTTGAGGGTTCGAACCTCCGGTTGCTTCACCGGGTGGGTTTACCACCATTATTCACAATTCTTTTTACCGCCAAATACGAGAAAGTGTAGATGATCACCGAAGTGATTACCCAAACCCCACAAGCAATTGGAACGTATAGATTGTGATATTCGAGACGATTATTGATCTCTGCTGCAACCACCCACACAATTGGCGTCATGGGAGTGATAGACATTAGCAGGGCAATAAAAGTCACAGTTATACTGATTGTCACCACATGGTTTTTCATCCCATTATTTTGCGACTTTCATATCCATTACAGGACGCATATCCTGAACGATTTCCAGGAAGGTGTAGTCCACACCTGCCTAGGCATATCCAAGAAGGGTGATTTCCAAGTTAGTCCCCATAAACCAGCCGAAGCCTTGCAGGTTATTAACCCTCCCCCTAAATACCCTCACTTATGATATACTTTAGTAATGAAAAACAAAAAAAGTACCCTGAAAAGGGTAAAGTCTCACCGTGACTTTCGTTCTCTAAATGAAGACACTCAAGCCGAGTTACGTAGAAT
>JANNXY010000049.1:0-5340 GCA_031409775.1 bacterium
ATTCTACGTAACTCGGCTTGAGTGTCTTCATTTAGAGAACGAAAGTCACGGTGAGACTTTACCCTTTTCAGGGTACTTTTTTTGTTTTTCATTACTAAAGTATATCATAAGTGAGGGTATTTAGGGGGAGGGTTAATAACCACCGCTGAAGCTGAACAGCTTTTTGCGGATGTCCTGCTTTTCCTATATGTCTGTGCGATGCGGAAAAAGGGAGAGGAACTTACCCCAACTGCAGCAATCGACAATGGCTGGCATGAGTTTATCATGTTTGGTCTTGATTATGAGCGCTTCTGTCGGGGATCGTTCGGGGCGATGATTTATCATCAGCCCTTTACTCGTGCCGATAAAGCCAATGCACGAGGTCTGAAACAGGGAGTGTCACGAGATCGCGCAATTGCGCTTATCGGGGAAGTCTCCTCAAACTGGAACGGTCCAGCGGGCCTCGACAGTGCATACGACTGCACTGGTGATTGTTGCCCGATTTACGGTGACTAGTTTCTCTGGCGCTGGTCGAGTTCAATTCTCGACCAGCGCCTTTTCTTTTATTTAAACAGAAATGATCTTCGCCTTAGAAATATCAAGAAGGCCTTTGTAAAATACGTGCGGAACGTTATGGTAAATTAAAGGCCTTCCTCCTGCATTTATTATCTTTTTGAAATAATCCTTTGTACTCTGTGGTATCAGATTATATTTATTTATTACATCTGAATTATAAGAAGTAAAATTTTCAGTTCTCATTTTATCTTTGTTTTCTGATTCCAAGTTAAGATAGACAATAGTATTCTCTTTAATTAAATCTTCCGGAGTAATCTCGTATGAATTTATGGTAAATTCGGCCTTATAACCTATCTCAAGTAAAGCATTTTTTATATCTTTAGGATGAACTGGAGATAGGTGCAAAACATCATTCCACAAGCAATTCAGTATTGGGATTCTTTGTTTGGTTATATGTTCTCGGCCTATATATTTACTGATATTTTGGGCATAAATTTCCGGCATTTTTTGAGCGAGCATATTTAATGGATAAAGAATACTCCCTTGCATATTTTTGGGAACCATATGATATAGGTATGTCATGGTTTAAAACATAGCACGTATGCATATTACTGTAAATCAAAAACTAAAAATCCGCCCGGCACTAGATGTGCGGGCGGCGGCGCTGTGACAACATTGTTATCACTGCACTAATGATCAAGACGGAGCTTGTGGGCTCTGGGACATTCACGAAGCCATCAATTTGAAAGCGTTGAAAGGTCTGATCCGAGGTGGTTTGGAGAATACCTCTAATTATGACATTTCCAGCTGGCAAATTACTGATATCAAGGCATCCATTGCCTACACCAAGTAGACTTGAAGCAACAGGGCTTGTGTTTGCTACACCATTCACTTCGGTGACCCAGCCACTGATCCCACCGTTACCTTCGGTATAAAACAAAAGGCTAAGGGTACTGAGATCAGTGTATGGTCGCGTCATTGTTCCAGACAGGGTTACCATCTGACCTACATTGTTTGCCAAACTGAAGGTAAAGTTCTTTTCCTCCAATGACAATGTAAACGGTCTGGCACCTGCTCCCCAATTAATCACTGCAGTAGAGATTTGTGTGGTGCCGTTCCAATCCACGATGGCTGTATTGGGTCCACCAAAGAAATCTCTGTTGATTGCATCTGCAGTGACAACTTTTTTCTTGCCACTACGTGGTTGCCAGAAGTCTTCAACTGGTGAGATTCTGTATGTAATCGCCGAAGCGAATAAAGGTTGCGAAGACAGGCCCAAAACTAGGCCCATAATCGCGACTAACTGAACGATTTTGGTTTTCATTGTGCGGTATAGGATATTTCGGAGTTGCTGTTTCTGACCTTTAGCTTACTACCCATATATAGATTTGTCAAGTAGGTTATCCACATGTAGTATCGAACCTATAACCATCTATATACTATAATACTTATATGAAATATTTCACTACTTTTTGTTTATTTTTATCTATTGCTTTATTACCAAACTTGGCGCATGCCGGACTGAGTGAAAATGTAAAAGGCTTTATGTGGTCTAACACAATAGGTTGGATTAGTCTTAATAGTATCAATTGTGATCCGGACGGAAATTTGATCTATAACGGTGCAGGGGATTGTCCAACAGGTGCAGTAGCTACATCAACATTAGATACAGATGGGTATGGTGTCAGTTTCGATGAGCTGACTGGTAACCTAGTTGGCTATGGATGGTCTCCAAATGTTGGGTGGGTTAAATTTGGTGGATTAGGCTCTTTTCCAACTGTTGCTGGATTTCCACCCTCTGGTACAGTGGGTAGTAATGCTCGTGTCAATGATACTGGTACAACTGGAGTTTATACAGATGATTATATAGAAGGTTGGATTAAAGTCTGTGCTGTCTATGTATCAGGGTGCTCAGGTCAGTTTCTAGACGCACAATATACTGGTGGATGGGATGGATGGGTTAGTTTGACGGGTAACACCACAGATGGTGGCGATTACAAAGCCCTCATCGGCGGCAATGGAAAGCTTTGGGGAAGCAATATCGTAGGGTGGGTTGGATCCAATAGAATTGAAATTGATAGGGCTGTAGTGGCATGTACTTTGGGTGGTGTTCCACAGGCAACGCTTCCAAGTGGATATAAAGCTGTGGGAGGAATTTGTGTAGAAACTCAGTGTAACGATGGGATTGATAATGAACCAGTGGGTCCAACAAGAGATGGCTTGATTGATTTCGGTGCTGGTGCTGGCAGTGATCCAGGTTGTACTGAAATTGACGACGATGACGAAACCGACACAGTGGATCTATGTCCAGCCATGGGTGGAATCCAGAATCCAGCACCGCCATTTAGCGAGACCTGCAGCACATTATTGCCATTAATTTGTCCATTAGTTCCACCACAGGAAAGAACGCAAAGCTGTACGGATAACTGTACAGGAGCTGTAACTCCAAAGACTTTTGCCTGCATCCCTGATACTAACCCCACCGTCTCCCTCAAAATCGGTCTAAGTACAGCAGCAAATCCTAATTTTGATAGTATTACAATTGCCAAGGATAAATCAGTAGCTGTCCGCTGGGAGGTGGGTAATTTCAAAGCTGCAGCAGATCCAACTCCTACTTCGTGCTCGCTTACCTCGATACCTAGTGGCGGCATAACTGGCAAGCCTAGTAATGCAGCGGTTACAACCGTGAGCGGAACTTCAGGAGCAATCGGAGGATTCGCAACTGCTGGAACCTACAAATTCATACTTTCTTGTAAGAACGGTGTTGCAGGAACCGATGTCAAAGACACCGTCCAAGCTGTGATCATAGATACAAAGCCGATATAGTTGGAATCCCAGGTTACATTGTTATTTTGTGACCAATATGGTTATATTAGGTGCATTAAACCTAAACCAATATCGGCTATGAAGCAAATACTTACCAATTTCGTAGTGTTATCCGTCACATTCTCACTTGTAATCTCACCGATAGCTCCTGTGTTGCCAATATATGGCGTAGAAGCCGCCGAAGTAGGATACGCTCCCAAGCCTTCACCTGCCACTACGGTAGTTGATGGTATCGGTACTGCGCCCAAAGTCTCTGTGACTCAATCTTCGGCCGCAACTGCTGCCTCGAACCCTACAGATCCGAACAGTAAATACACTCTGCCATCCCAGGGTCATGTTGACGAAGCATCTGGAGCATTCCTCTGGTCACTGCCTATCACTGTACCCGAGGGACGTGCTGGGATGACTCCATCTGTAAACCTCTCCTATGACAGCCGCAAGAACAATGTCACAAGCTACATAGCCAAAGGTTGGGAGCTCGACATCCCGTAT
Organism: bacterium; assembly: GCA_031409775.1. Lineage (GTDB taxonomy): Bacteria > Patescibacteriota > Minisyncoccia > Phycocordibacterales > CAIZIN01 > JANNXY01. The sequence continues at coordinate 3,814 of JANNXY010000049.1, forward strand.
ATCCAGCGTGTGAACAAGCTCGGAGTAGACCTGATGTACGACAGAGCTGACTTCTCTAGCTCCATGCAGGGAGAATTGGTCAAACTCACTCCTACTACAGCGACCAAACCAGAGCAAACAGGACTCTATGGTGCCAAGGCTGGTTACGGCCGCTATGAATACCGTGCCGATGGATCATGGGTTATGACTGATACCGAAGGCATCACCTATATATATGGAGTAACATCCCGCGACCGGGAGCAGGCAGGATCAGGCACATCCAACATATCTATGTGGTACCTATCCAGTATGACCGACACTAGCGGCAACAAGATCGAATACATTTACGAGAAGGGTGACAATGGCCGCGTCTACCCCCGCGCTATCACTTATGGTGATGGGATGTATAGGGTGACATTTGAATATAAATCAGCTTTAGATAAAGCGGGCTATTTACTCGGAACAACTCAAGATTTCGCAGCTGGACTTAGAGCAAAAGCAGATAGAAAGCTTAGCGCTATAGGTGTGATTGCTAGCTCTGATACTCGGCTTCGCTATGATATTACAAATGCTGCTTCTAACTCAAATATTTCTAGAATATCGATAACGGGATCTGGTCTCAGTGATGCGTATGAATTTACTTACACTGCTGAATCTAACTTTACTTATGGACCGCTTGAAATAGGTAGGCACAATCAGAATCTGATTAGTTTACCCTTTGGCTATACGATTCCTCAGGCAACTATCAAATGGGATAGGTCTGTTGCAGGAAGCACGCGTTGGTATGGAAAGCTATCGAGCCAAGAATTTATGCTAGAGAATCCAACATATATAGATCTGGATGGGGATGGCTGGAAAGAAAACATCCAAATTGGAACTAGTTCAAACATGTTTGTGTATGGATTTGCAGCGACGAACACAACCGTTGCCCTAAAGAGTAGTTGGGGAGTGCAGCTCGGAACATCAACGAAGCTTCTATTTGCAGATGTTACGAGTGATGGGAAGCCTGATTTGATCACAGCTCAAAATGAAACAGGTCTTAATGGAAAAGTTTATCGCAATACTGGAAGCTCGTTTACCTTGGATAATTCTATCAAGCTACCTACAGATACATATGCAACTAGAATGTTTTTTTCTGATGTAAATGGAGACTCTAATCCAGATATTGTCTTCCTCAAAGCCGCTCCTGCAAGAATGGCAGTTTATTTATCTAGCGGAAATGATTATAAGCTGGATCCAAAGTACACTACATTGGGTGGAACCTGGGTTGGCAATGATTTATATAGCTTCTTCAAAGATATAAATGGAGATGGTCTTGTGGACTTCATAAGAGATAAAGAAATTTTTCTAAATCGCAAAACCTATTTCGATTTTTCAGAAGATTACAGTGTATTAGGATCAACTCTGCTTAGGCCCCTTCCACCTATAACTTGATACATCCTCCATCTATCTGTATACTGTAGGTATGACAACCATAGATAAATACTCTCGTATGCGTCTTTTGTTAAATGAAAAGCAGTGGAGACAGTACCTCGCTACCGAAGCAGA
>JANNXY010000050.1:0-2323 GCA_031409775.1 bacterium
GCAGCCGGATCACGACAGCGTGCTCTGCACCGATGTAACAGCCGACATCGGCCCCGCCGTTGTTGATCAGCATCGCCCAGACTGCGGCGAGGTTGTTGGCGGTGTTGTGGATGAGCTGCATGTTTAGTTCATCACCAACACGTTGGTCAGGTTAAGTGGCGCATACCAACTCGTGTCCTTGTCATCTTCCCATTTGATGCCAACTGTCTTGCGGACGCCCTGCCCGCCGCGAATCTCGACAACCTTTGCCGGCTTGTAGCGCAGGTCCTGCGTCTCGATTTGGTGATCGGCGGTGAGTGAGCCCCAGCGGATGTAGACCTTCTGGCCCACCTGCCATTCCGGCCGGTCTGTCAGGCGCGGCGTGGACTGGTGGGGCTTGTCGGCAGCTGGCTTCGTATCTGGCTTTGCCGGCGCCCCGACAACCGCGAGTGCGCGCTCTGGCGCGGGCACGGCATTGCGCGGCGTGATGTCGACATAGCGCACCTGCAGGCCCTTGCGGATCCATGTCAGCACAATATCGGGAGCGACATCGGCGGCTGCCGGCACATCGGCCAAGGTCATCAATACCTGGCCATCTTGGAGCATTTCGAATTGGTTCATGATTGAGGTGTGTTCATAGTTGGTTGATTGGTTTCAGAGGCCGGCCCAGCCTCCACGGTGGCCACATACACGCGCGAGAGCCGGCCGCTGGCGGTTGGCCGGCGCTGATCAGTCAAGACGATGTGGCGCGCTTCCTGCAGCTCGCCGCGGCGCGGCCTGACGGTGTTGCCGGCGAGCGCGAGCGCATGTTCGATCTCTTGGTCGGTGGCACCAAATGCACCGCTCTCGCGCACAAAGCGCAGGATGCGAGCGCGCTGAATATGCGCATCAGCCGCGACACTGCGCGCAGCGGCTGCCGAGGTATCGGTGCCATTGGTGGGTGGTTGCCTAAGCCGAAGTTGAAGTTGTTGCATATGATGACTCCATACCGATTTGCATGCGAATGGCGCGCAGGCCCTGCAGCTGCGCATCGTCCAAAGGTTGGCCATCCATCCACTGCTCCAGCAAACGCAGGCAGTAGACGAGCATGGCGCTGTTGCTGCCAAGGTTCAGTGGCTCACCAGCTGCCTCAGCGCGCACGTGCGCGAGCGACTTTCTGCGAAAGTGCAGCGCTGTTCGCACACGCGGTTCCCAGTCCCAGACCTCGACAGTCGTGCGCAGGCGATGACTGTTTTTGACACAGTGCGGATTTGCCAGCTGGTTTTCCAGGTCGGCGATCTCGGCTTCGAGGCGCGTGATCAACTGCGTATTTGTGGTGATCGTCATTTGGCGAATGCCTCCAGTGTTTTTGCATCAATCACCTGCGAGGTGCAGGTGCCCCAGGCGCTGTTAAAGCTGACGCTGAAATACGTCAGCGAGTCCATGAGCGCGGCCGTGAGCATGCTGAGTGCATGTGCGGCCACCATGCGGTTGACCATCAGCCCCTGCTCGCCGGCTGCAGTTGCCTCTGCGCAGCTGGCGGCCGTGGCTTGCGCAGCCGCGCGCGTCAGCATGTCTGGCCAGATCCGTGATGGTGCCGGCAGGCGTTCGACCAGGCCGAGTTGTGAGTTGAACTTGCCGGGCTTGGCGGTATTGCCAAAACCAACCTGGCCGCTGTTCAGTTCATTTCCGCAGTCCAGCCACCACAACTGGCCGTTGGCTGCAGCAACCGCGTGTGCGATGAGCTTGCGGGCTTCGTGGTTGTCAACGGCGCCGATGACGATGTGCAGCTCACCGGCAGCCGCCGGCGACAGATCCGCTGCGGCAACAGCGCGCGCGTGCACGCCTGGCAGGATGCCATAAGCTCGGGCCATGCGCCCAGCCAAGGCCTCGGCTTTGTTGCGGCCAAGCTCGGATTGCTGGAATAGCTGGCGGCCGATGTTCGTGCCCTCGACATGATCGGGGTCGATCAGGATCACCTGCGCTTGGGTAGCGCCGGGCAGGCCTTGCAGGATCGCCGGCAGCCCGCTGGCGATGTGGCTGCCGGTGCCGCCGCAGCCGACGAGTGTGAGTCGCAGGCTGCTCCAGCGCGGAAACCGCAGCGTCAGCGCCGGCGCTGCGGAGAGGATGGATTTCTTCATGATGTGGCCTCGGTGAATGGAATCTGGCCTTCAAACACAGCCGACAGCGGGATCGGCATGTGGTGGCCATACACGCCAACGCGGGCGAGTGCACGCGGTCGATTGGTGTCTATGTTGCCGACCACGACATACACGCGCAGGCCCTGCTCATCTGCGTTATCAGTCGCTGACCAGAACGGGTTCATGCTGTTGTGACTGTGCAGGTCGATGACGGCGTCACCGGT
>JANNXY010000051.1:0-16300 GCA_031409775.1 bacterium
ACACATACCATGTATCAAATCGAATATACCCTGCCTCATTCACAAAAAACACAGAAAAAAATACTGCGCATGAGCGACGAACAGCTCCTGCTATACAATACTATTTACAATTGAGGGTGTTGCAATGAGGAAGTCAGGAAATATTATTATGAGGCTTGCGATGATCTGATTCGATGTGAGCGTCTCGCCGAGTATAAGGTAGGCAAATATATAGCCGAACACTGGTATGAGCTGCATAAACGGTACCACCATCGACGTCTCCTCGTGCTCGAGTGCATATAGATACATCATGATCCCCGACGCGGCCAATATTCCCGACAATATAAGTACGCCAGCCTGGTACAGAGGTATCGCGAGGCTATCTGTAAACAGTGGTGCAAATATCACTACGACTATACCAGCAAATGTAGAAAATATCATAAGCGAACCCACACTGGATTCGCTCTCGTGCTTGGACAGCAGGTATTTGTCAGCATGGTTTACGATACTCCATAGAAACGGCGCGATAATGGCGATAATAAACCAAGTCATCAGTCTCTGGATGTTATAACTAGCGCAACGAATGGAATGATGGCTAGTGCTAGATGTGGCACAGTCGTCCCGAGCAGGGCATCTACGGGCTTGGATATGTCATAGATCTCGCTTATGGGTAGTATATAGTAGTAGAGTAACGCGATCTCTGATATCGCAGCGAGTGAGAGTAGTACCGAATCAATCCAGCGCTTAGGCGTCGTGAACGAATGCCCGGCTAGTATGGAGCGCTTGAGCACGTATGTCATCAGAGCAAATGAGAAAGCAAAAAACCCCACGAGTACGTAGGGGCTTTTACTAGTAACGCTTGGCCGGAGTAGATCGAACAAGAAATATGTAGGATAGAATGCGAGCACAAACGAAGTCAGGTGGGATTTGCCGTATCTGTATGTCACAGCAATGAGTACTACAAACAGCAATACGATAGCAATGATGTCTGGACTTATGTTCATGCACACATTATAACACTATGATCCTAGATTTTTCAATTCCTCTATTACTTTCTTTAGATCTTTGCTGACTTTCTTTGGTATATCTATCTTTGTATGGATAAGCAGACTACCACGCTCTCTGGAACCTTCTGTTGCGACACCTCTGGATTTCACTCTGAGTATCTGGTTGAACTCGATACCTGCAGGGATCTCTAGGTCCACATCACCGTCTAGAAACGACACTTTCCTAGTTGCGCCGAGTATCGCCTCGGACAGTTTGATATGTAGATCCATCTCTAGATCACGGCCTTTCTTCCTGAATACTGGGTGCCTCTCTACGTGTACTCTGATATATAGATCCCCTGTAGATCCGCCCGATACTGCCTCCCCCGCGCCAGATAGTCGCAGGACCTCGCCGTCCTCGATACCTGCAGGGATTCTGAACTCTAGGTCCTCGGTCTTCCTAGTAACACCTGAGCCATGACATGTCTTGCATTTCTGCTTGGGTACGGTGCCTTTGCCGTCACAATTCTCACAAGTCTTGGTGGTACTTATAGAACCTAGGATGGTGCGCTTCACATCTCTGACGCTCCCCTTTCCATTACAAGTCCCACATGTAGCATACTCAGTGCCAGGCTCACCACCACGTCCACGACAATGCGTACAAGAAGAAGTTTTATTAATTGTAACCTTTTTGTCGGTACCGAACACCGACTCTCTAAATGTTAGTCTCACATCAACATTTATATCTGACCCGCGTTTCTGCTTCTTGCGGCCGCCTCCGCCTCCAAAGAAATCTCCGAATATATCCCCGAGGTCGAACTCCATACCCTGACCATTCTGAAACCCGTTAAAGTCGAACCCACCCCAGTTCATGTTGCCGGGATCGAATCCTCCACCTCCACCCATGTTGGGACCAGCAGATCCGAACTGGTCGTACTGACTGCGTTTGGCATCATCGGACAATACAGAATACGCTTCGCTGACCTCCTTGAATTTAGCGTCATTACCACCCTTCTTGTCGGGATGATGTTCGTGGGCGAGCTTCCTAAATGCCTTCTTGATCTCGTCTTTGCTTGCACCTTTATTTAGCCCTAGTGTTTCGTAATAATTCTTTGACATCTATTTTAGTTTACACTTTTGGCTCTTCTGGATTCTCTTTTACTTCTGCTTCGCGAACATTATCCTCTGGTTTATCTTGGCTCGCTGTAGCATCTGATGCGGAAGCGGCGCCGTCCGTGCCTTGGGACATATACTGTCCAATCTTCTGAATCTCTGCTGACAATGCTTCTGTTGCAGACTTGGTTAATACGATATCTGATTTGTCTTTGGCGGACTTCAAATCTGTAATCTTGTTTTCAATACTTGCACGGACCTCGGCTGGAACCTTCTCGCCAGCATCTTTGAGCGACTTCTCTGCTGTGTAGATCAGGTTCTCTGCGACGTTGCGTATCTCGACTTCTTCTTTCTTGCGAGTATCATCTGCAGCATTTGCTTCGGCGTCCTTTTGCATTTTCTCTATATCTGCTTTGGAAAGTCCAGACGAAGCTTCGATACGGATAGACTGTTCCTTACCGCTCGTCTTGTCTTTAGCTTTGACATTGAGTATTCCGTTCGAGTCTACGTCAAATGTTACCTCGACCTGTGGCATGCCGCGTGGTGCTGGTGGAATACCATCTAGGATAAATTGGCCGAGCGATTTGTTATCTGACGCCATCGCGCGCTCACCTTGTACAATATGAATCTGTACAGAAGTCTGGTTATCAGCTGCGGTAGAGAATGTCTGGGATCGTGATGTAGGGATTGTCGTGTTACGCTCCACTAGCTTGGTCGCTACACCTCCCATAGTCTCTATACCTAGTGATAGCGGGATCACATCGAGTAGAAGTACGTCTTTGACATCACCTTGGAGTATTCCGCCCTGTATCGCCGCACCGATCGCTACCACCTCGTCGGGGTTTACACCCTTGTTCGGTTCTTTGCCGAAATACTTCTTTACTTCTTCTGCGATTTTCGGCATTCTGGTTTGTCCACCTACGAGGATTACTTCTGCAATGTCTCCAACCTTGAACGGGGAAGCTTCTACAGCGCGCTTGGTGATCTGCATCGCGCGCTCGATGAATTCTGCAGTGAGTTCCTCGAGCTTGGCACGAGACATTTTGATAAGTAAATGGCGAGGGCCAGAAGCGTCTGATGTGATAAACGGAATGTTGACCTCTGTCTCTACTGCGCTAGATAGCTCGATTTTCGCCTTCTCTGCCGCCTCGTCCAGTCTCTGTAGCGCCAGAGCATCGCTACGTACATCGATACCGGACTCTTTCTTGAACTCGTCTGCGAGCCAGTTGATGATCTTTTGGTCGATGTCCTTGCCCCCTAGGTGTGAATCACCGTCAGTGGATCGTACCTCGATCACGCCATCACCAACTTCGAGTATCGATACATCGAGAGTGCCTCCACCGAAGTCGAATACAGCAATCTTTTCTTCTTTGTTCTTGTTGAATCCATAAGCAAGTGCAGCCGCTGTTGGCTCGTTAATGATACGCATTACTTCGAGTCCCGCGATCTTGCCAGCGTCTTTGGTAGCCTGACGTTGACTATCGTTGAAGTAAGCAGGGACTGTGATCACCGCCTGAGTGACCTTCTCACCAAGACGTGCCTCAGCATCAGCCTTGATCTTCTGGAGTACCAATGCAGAGATTTCCTCTGGTCGGTAGTTCTTTGGGCCCATTTTGACCTCTACACCACCATTGGCAGACTTGAGCACTTCGTATGGTACGACAGATTTATCCTTCTGAACCATCTGCTCATCAAATGTGTGCCCCATAAACCTTTTGATCCCATACACAGTATTTTTGGGATTGGTTACGGCTTGACGCTTGGCAAGTAATCCTACAATCTTCTCACCTGTTTTGGACTCCGCCACGATAGACGGAGTGGTGCGAGCACCCTCTGCGTTTTCTAGTATCTTTGGCACACCAGCCTCCATAACTGCTACAGCACTGTTGGTAGTACCTAAATCGATTCCTATTATTTTTGACATAAGTTTAAATTAATTAATTAATTAATAATTAATTTAAACAGTCGGTGCACGAGGTTTAAGTCCGAGACAATATAAAAATTCTTTACAATTTACAAAGTAAGGTGAGACTATAGCTTTCCCAATCTGCTTTACGGCCTTTGGGATTACAGCTATCACCTGTGGCGCAGATAGAATCCATACACCCTGTGGCAGAGACTCCACAAACACAGCTTCGAGAACACGAGCCTTGAGACGGCCAGCAGACTCATAAACAAATAGCCTCGCCCGGACAGTCCGTCCCTGTGCGTCTATAAATACCTTTTCTATTATGCTGCCGCGAGGCGAAGTAATTAACATAGATGTATTATATCACAACTATACAGTTGTCAATTATTTGGAATACTGACCCACTTTGACCTTGGCTGGATTGAGGACCTTGTCATGAAGAGCGTAACCTTTGCTTATTACTTCTACTACTTTGTTATCCATTGCTTCGTTATCTACCTGCACATTCTCGATCGCTTCGTCACGGGATGGATCGAAGTCCTTGCCTATCGGATTTAATTCGGACAATCCATGTGACTCGAGCACACCTCTAAACTGCTTGTATATGTACTCGATGCCTGAGCGCCAAGTGCTTTCTACTTTCTCCCAAGCTTCCTTGTTGGCCATCGCCATGTCGAAGCTCGAAAGCACAGTGAGCATTTCTTCTACTACACCTGATTTGGCGAATTTGATAAAGTCTTTGCGTTCTTCTTCTTCGCGCTTGCGGATATTGACCATATCTGCCTTCATGCGAGTCCAGCCGTCGAGGTATTCGCGGGCCTTTTCGTTGGATGCTGCGAGCTCGGCCTTGAGCTTCTTTACTTTCTCAGCCAGATCTTTCTGTGGAGCCATCTGATCTCCGTCAGTCTCTGCTTCAAAGATTATTTCTTCCTCGTTTTCTTCAGGTATCATATTATTATTTAATACTAAGTTTAGCCATCAATACAAAAGCTTCATGAAATTTTTTATATTGGGGAGAATCGTCTGGAAATACACTCTTTGCAAAAGCTCCAGAAAAAAATTTCTCCCTTAATCTTTTTTTTCTTGTTTTTAAATGGTGAACAGCCAGATCTCCCGTCTCTATCTCTTTCAAAGATTCATAAAGATCCTTATATGTACTGGACCTTCTTAAGTGTTCTATTACTGGAAAGAAATAATTAACATATCTTTCAGCTTTTTCTTCACCAGGTCTAATATCTTTTGAGTCAAGAAACATAGCCAAGTCATCAACAACCTTTTCTACAGCCTTTTTCACTTCAAAAAAATCAACATCTTCGAAACCCGAATCCTTTCCTAAAAAATGAGCAATTTCTACTCCTAAGTCTCTTTTTATCGACATTTCCTCATCAAAATCATTTATTGGGTCATTTTGTCCTGGTGAAAATTCCATGTGTCTATATTAACAAAAAAGTTCCCTTTTGGGAACTTTTTGTTTGGTTTTTGTTTGGTTTTCTAGCGCTTTGACCACTGTGGAGACTTGCGGGCCTTCTTGAGACCGAATTTGCGGCGTTCTTTGGCACGAGGATCGCGCTTGAGGTATCCTGCTTTCTTTAGAACCTTGCGGAGCATCAGGTCAGCAGTGATGAGTCCGCGGGCGATGCCGTGGCGAACTGCCTCTGCCTGGGAATGGATTCCACCACCTTTTACTAAGATAGTGACTTTGTATTTAGCTGGAGTTGCGGAGACTTTGAAAGCATCTTCGATAACATGTTGCATCTCAGCTGTTGGGAAATACACAGCAACTTCCTTGTCATTTACAATCATGCTTGCCTTGGAAGCTTCGGTCATGCGGACACGAGCGACAGAAGTCTTTCGGCGACCTACTGTCTCGATATATCTTTCAGCACTCTTATTTTCTTTTAATTTGGTTGCGGTAGCCATAATATTATTCTGTTACTATTAGGTTTTTCATCATTGGGGTCTGGAGCTTGTTTTTAGGAAGCATTCCTTTGATCGCCTTTCTCAATACTTCAGTGTAACCTTTGTTCTCTATCACTTTGGCCATAGTTTCTACTGTCTGACCACCTGGGAATAGTGAGTACCTGGTATAGGTTTTCTCACCTTTTTTCTTGTCATCAGCTACGATCTGAGAAGCGTTGACTACTGTTACAGTGATCTCTGGATAGGTGTTACGCGCGAAAGTTGTTAGATTCTTACCAATCAGAATTGTTGAAGCTTCTGAAGCAACCCGTCCCAACTTTTTACCTTTTGCGTCTATTGTGTAAGTTTTCATCGTTTATAATATTGTTATACAAATTGAATATAAGCCATCTTTGCTGCATCGTTCATCCTACGAACTGTCTTTACTATACGTAGATAGCCGCCTTTGCGAGTCTCATATCGTGGACCAATGGTCTCTAGCAACTTGGAGGTTGCCTTGACATTGCCTATTACTCGGACTATTTCTCTGCGAGCTCCCAAGTCTCCGACTTTGGCATGGGTAACTATCTTTTCTACAAAGGGACGGAGCTCACGCGCCTTGGCCTCTGTCGTATGGATAGTTTCCTTGTCTATTAGGGACACAGCAAGAGTCTTCAGCAAAGCGTTTCTGACTTTTCTTTCCCTTCCTAGTTTTCTGTTGGCGTTGTGATGTCTCATATCTTTTAATTACTTAACTTTTTAGGGAGATGCTCATTTTCTGAAGCATTTTCTTTATCTCTTGTAGTCCCTTGGTTCCTAGACCCTCGATGTCTAGTATATCTTCTTCTTTCTTCCTAGCAAGTCCACCGACTGTTCGGATGTTGGCGTTCGTTAGAGCATTGATAGTTCTAGGTGATAGGTCTAGTGTTTCTACACGAGTCTTCATAACTTCGTCGATGTCTTCTTTGGAAGATTCTGAATCATCGGAAACGTCTTCAACTACATCCCGCATCACTACCTCTTCCTTGAATCCAACAATAGCTTTGAGCTGAGATATCATGACGGAAATAGATTTCTCTAGAGCGGTCTTGGGTGAGACTGTACCATCTGTCTCGATACTGATCCGTAGACGGTTGAAGTCGGTTCTGTCTCCTACTCGCATGTTTTCTACTTCGTAGCTGACACGTTTGATAGGTGTAAATGATGCGTCTAGTGTGATAGATCCTACGTCTACACGATCTTTTTGAATTACTTCTTTCGGAACATAGCCAATGCCTTTCTCTACATATAGCTCTATATCTAGCTCGGTTGATTTCTCGGTGATATGTGCAATGTGCTGATCGGTATTTACGATCTCAACCTGACCAGGTGATTTGATATTTGCTGCTGTGACCTCGCCTATTCCCTTTGATTTTATTGAAATTGTCTGTGGCTCATCTGTGAGGAGCTTGATCTTTACTTTCTTTAGGTTTAGCAGAATTGCTATTACGTCTTCCTTGACTCCAGAAATAGTTGAAAATTCATGACCAACACCGTCGATTTTCACCTTGGTAATAGCCGCTCCTGGTAGTGAGGATAGGATAATGCGACGAAGGGAATTACCGAGAGTATGACCGTAGCCCGGGTAAAGGGCATCGATTTCATAAACACCAGCGTTGTTGTCTTCGCTTACAATACGTGGTTTTGATGGCAATGATACGTTGGAATCAGACATGCTTTTTTTGATTATAATAATGAATAAAAACTATACACCATATTGGAAAATATGGCAACTATCTCTTGTAAAATTCCAAAACTGAAGTCAAACTGAAATTCATAACCGAGGCATCGTATATCGGCAACCCTTCGACTGTGATGGTCTTTCTAGACAAGTCGGACTTGAGCCAAGCTGGGAATACTGCATCAGCCGTTCTCTCTGCTAGAGCTGCAAACATCGCACTCCCCGCACTACCTTTGCGGACAGAGATGACCTCACCCTTCTTAACCTTGTATGAAGGAACAGTTACATTGACACCATCGACTGTGATATGACCATGAGAGACCATCTGACGAGCAAAGAATCGTGTATGAGCAAGTCCTCCACGTAGAACTGCGTTGTCGAGTCTAGATTCTAGGGACTGATACAGCGCTTCCTCTGGATTGGCTGCTTTCTTTTCTAATACAGCCTTTACATATTTCTTGAACTGTCTCTCTGTAATGAGATATGTAAATCGTACCTTCTGCTTCTCTAGCATCTGGACTCCGAAGTCAGTCTTCGGCCTCATGCCACCCTTACCCTTGTTTCTACCCATAGTCTTCTCACCTTCCTTGAGCGAGTATTTCTTGCCAGATGTCTTTTCGAAAATATGTGCGCCGAGACGTCTAGCTATTTTGTATTTTGGTCCTATTATCATAAATTTATTGAAATTAATTATACTCTACGAGGTTTCTTTGGCTTTGGTCCATTGTGTGGAACAGGTGTTCTGTCCTGGATCGAAGAAATAATAATACCTTTAGCTACGAAGCTTCGGATAGCTGATTCTCGACCTGAACCAACACCTTTGACCACCACAGCGACTTCCTTCATACCCATGAGGTGAGCTTTGGCAGCTAGAACTTCACCGATCTTTGCTGCTGCAAACGGTGTACCCTTCTTAGCACCCCTAAATCCCAATGACCCAGATGATGACCAGGCTAGAGGATTACCTTTAATATCAGATAATGTAACAAGTGTATTGTTGTAAGTTGACTGTACTGATAAAATACCGACTTCCGCCTTTTTCTTGGATCCTGCAGATGGCTTCACCACTGCATCTCCTTCTGTTTTTGCTACTTTGATTTTTCCCATATTATTTATTATTTCTTTTCTACTGCCTTGCGTCCGGATCCCATAGTCTTTCTCACATTACCACGGACGGTTCTGGAATTAGTCTTTGTCCTTTGACCTTTGACCGGGAGTCGTCGGATATGACGAATGCCTCTGTATGCCTTTATGTCTTTGAGTCTCTTCACATTGCTTCCGATCTCGCGTTTGAGATCACCCTCGAGCTTAAATGACTCGATGAGTCGTCTGATCTCGTTCTCCTGATCTGATGTGAGGTCTTTGGCAACCGTACCATGAGAGATACTTGCACTATCTAGTATTGAATGTGCACGGGATCGTCCAACACCATACAGCGTGGTTAGTGCAATCTCTAGTCTTTTGTTATCTGGAATGGTGATGCCGAATACTCTCATAATTATTTATTATCCTTGTCTTTGTTTATCACGAGGTTCTTTCTTGCAAACAACATAAACATAGCCCTTTCTTCGGACTATCTTGCAACTTGCACATCTTTTTTTGACAGATGATTTAACCTTCATGTTTTATAAAGTCTAGCTATTCTAGCACAGGTAGAATTTCTTATCAAGTGGCTTATTAGAGTCGCTTGATAATTCGTCCCTTGCCACCATAAGGATCGAGTTGAACCTCCACATGATCCCCTACTAAGACTCGGATCTTGTGCATTCTCATCTTGCCAGCCAGGTAGCACAACAGCTCAACTTCGTTTGTAAATTTAACCTTGAACATGGTGTTCGGAAGTGCCTCTGTAACGTAACCTGTGCTTGTAGTGATTGTGTCCTTGGGATGCATGTGTGAGAAGCTTATAGTAGCAGAGATATGGTTAGTTAGTCAACTGAGTTTCCTCGGTTATAATGGTAATCTTGGCTGGGTCACTCGGTAGCATCGGCATCCATAGTGGACTGATCGTAACACTTGCTCTAGATAACTCTGGGTGGGTATCGACCAGTGATCTAACCTGAGACTTTCTCTGACCCTTTACAAACTCAGTAACCTTTACTACATCCACACTCGATATGATATTTGCCTTACCTGAAATACTACCTACCAAACTTGTATCAGTGATGGAATCTATGGTAAGAAATAACGTGTCGTACGACTCAACTCTACCGTACTCAAATGGTAAAACGGGTTTAGAATTCTGTATTATACGCTCGATGTCTGATTTCTTTAGAATACTTGCCTTGATAGTAGCAGTTATCGATATAGTGGCTTGCTCACCAGTACCAGAAACCGATTTATCACTATATGACACTACAGTTGAACCTGGAATAAGTATAAACTCTGGGGGCATGCGTACTTTGGTATCCTCTATTAGCTTCTTCTCTAGATCTGTCCTGATCTGGGATACAGCTTTTGCTGAAACTGCCTCATCGATGACTTTCTCTACACCAACGAAACCTCCTGTGATCGGGCTACTACTGCGGGCAAATATTGATTTGAATTTGTCGGTATTTGCGAAGCCAGGGATGGTAAAGTCAGTCTCTTTGCTATTGTATGATTCCCCAGCTTCGTCAGAGTACACTGAAACCTCTATACTTCCGGGGACCTTCTTGCCACTAACTGTCTTTATGCCGGGTACGTTGACTGCTTTGTCTATTCTGTAAATCTTGCCAGAAGTTGCTTGGAAACGGGTGTTCTTGACCAATGTCTGGGGTGCTGTAGAGAAATTGTTGTAGATTACAATCTTGCCGGATGCTTTGCGAGAAACATTCTGCATAGCTCCTGCGGCGACCTGTGCGCTCATGTCTGTAGAATACGTGATAGTGTCGAATGTGACCTCGTTGGGCGCAGGGTTCGTGCTACCTACAAATTTGGCATTGATATCTGTCTCTACCACTGCTGGTACTATGGTCACTTCTGCCTTGAGCAATGCAAATGATGCACCAACCGAAGCAATTAGTATAATTATCAAAACAAATATAAACTTGAGTAATGAACCTTTGTGTTTGTTGCCAATAGAGCTGAAGTAACCATCGGGTATTGAAGTGTTTTTGGTAAAAACTTCTGCTTTGGTACCGTCTGATGCAGGGTGTTGGTTGTGAGTGTGATGATGTACTTCACCACGACCAGACGAGCGATCTGGTATCGTTATGTTTCTGATTGATCTTTTATCAGGAGGAACTACGTCGAAAAATTTATTCTTCATATACAGTTATTCTAATACCCTAGGGTTATAGATGCAAGACATGTTGTAAGGATTAGTTAGAAACAGTCTGGGCACATCAAGCGAGGAATTAATCATGGACCATAGCTTGGCCGCCAAATGAGCATACCCGGGTGAAGCGACTACGATGTTGGTACGCGGTACGGCGCTCACCCCGCATACTTCATTAAGTCCTCCAATCATCTGGCTCTCGAACTCTAGATAGCATTTATCAAATGCTATCTGCTCCGACTTGCTAAGGCTCCTCGCACCTACAGAGTACCCAGAAATCGCCTCGCCAATTATCGCAGTGTTGGAGCCATATACCTCTGTCATACTGCGCTCGAATGAAGCAATCCCGTATGGAATCGATAGGAGGGATACAGCACCACTAGGCTTGTGAAATACGAACTCGGTATTTTCTGTACCTGCAAATACTGTAACATATTCATTTGGGGCGAACTTCTCTGTGTGCATTCTCGCAGTGAGCTCGTCGTACTCTGTTACATGTCTAGTAGCATGTATGCCTTGGCCTGCTGTAAACCTGTCGATAATCCGTATCATCGCCTGATCTATGTATGTATCGGTGAGGCAAATGGTTGCATTCTTGACCTTCGTGGTGGAATCAATATTTATCGAATCTGCTGCATAACCATTTACCTCGGATACGAAATAAGTACGACTGATATGTAGTGCTGGATCCTGGTGTTTAGCCTTGGAAACTCGAATAGATCTAATATGTTCCTCTATGAATTTGTGTGAAAGTGTAAAGGGCCTGCCAGTATCGATATGATGCAAGGCGGATTTAGACTTGGACCATGCGAGCGAATGTATGTATACTGCGTCCCCGATAGAGTACAGTTCAGAATGTTTGCGTATAAATCCTATAACATGTTCAGACACAACCCTACCGAGAGTCTGACCCACTCTAGAATAAATCTGCCTCGCAGTAGGCTTGGTAGAATACTGGATATATTCCCTATGCTCAAATACTTGCTCCTGTGCAAATATCGCTACAGAAACACTGTGTGGTGTTAGCTCACAAACTAATGTGCATTTCATGGAGTTATTATATAACGTATTGGTGGTTTGGGGAAAGTGAATAATTGATCCACACACTAAATACTGTGCTTTCGTTTAGAGAGATCTCTAGGCCTCTGATAGCAGAGAGTTCTTTCTTGTAGAGAGTAGTATCATTATGGAAACGATTGTAGTAGTTGTGGCGCAGAACTGCATCGATACGGAGGCCTTTCCAGGAGAAGGAGTAGGGTTGGCCTGCGGAGTTTACGACTGCTATGTTGTTGGAGATGGCTACTTTGTTGCCTGTGGGGATCTGGGTGCTGCCCATGATCGTTCCTAGTTCGTCGGCGGTAGATTGGTAGCGACTTTGGTAGTCGAGGGCGGTGGATTTTTCAAAGTAGAAATCTTTCATTTTTTAATTCAATATATCTGGGATAGTTTGCCAGCTAATTATATCTTTATATTCCTGACTATCTATATTGATTTGACTCTGGGCTTGAAGAACATAAACATTATCTTTTAGAGTATATACTCGTTTGGTACGTTTTGTGTTATCTTCCTCACCAGCAGGAGTAAGGTTGTCTAGTGTAATTAGCTCTAGAATTTTATCATTGTCTAAATCCCTGAGAAAAATTGCTCTAGCTCCATGATATGACTGTACATCAATTAAATTTTCTGCAGGATATTCTCCAGTAATTGCTTTATTTCTATCGACACCCTCTGTAGATAAAAGGGTTGCAAATAAATACTCATTATTATCGTTTATTAAAACCCAGGCAGTTCTCATAAGTCTATTATCAGCAGAATCTCCGATCGCGAATATATCAAGATCAGTATCATTATCAACATCGATCAAATGAGATTCTATTATGATTAAATTTAACAACCTAGATTCTATATATTTTTCTAAAATAATATTCTCTTTTTCTTGAAAATTAAATATTGCAATGGCTCTATTGAACTCGTGGCCACCTGCAATTAAGATTTTGCCAACCTCATAGATTTCATATGAAAGTCTAATTTGTTCGAGCCTATTTTCTAGATTTAAAAAGATCCTTTCTTTTGTTGAGGATATAAATCCCTGCCTAATTCGATTTTTAAAGTCAATTTGTTCACCTTCTGTATTATATAGTACAAAATCAAGATCTGTCTTTTGAATAGTACTTGGAACTTCATTTGTTTTACGTAAGTCTTCAATTTTAAAAAAACTGTACGTTGATATCAAAATTAATACGATAATGATTAGTGTTAACTTTTTTTCATACTAGTTTTAGTTATTTAAATTGCTTTATATTGACCACAAATATCATTTGCATATGCTGTAGCTTTTGCTCCGCTACCATTATAACTGCGTATTGAGGTCCATAAACGATCTCCGGTATTACAACTAGCACCCGGAATGGAAGTATTCGCGTTCCGATTTGTTTTCATTATAGTTGCAGCCATTTCAATATTCACACTTCTGATAAACATATCCCATAAGTCTCGGGCTTGAGTTGATGGGTCTGTCTGATCAAAAAATTCTGTTCCATGTTGTATATAAACCACTTGCCCAATCCCATAACTAGTAGCTAAAAGTAATTGGGCAGGCATGGATGCGTTAGCCTGAGTTATTCTATCTGATCCACACTTTGAAGGCCCACTATAGTGTTGTACAGCATCATTATTTTTCCAAACTTCATATATTGATAGGGTTCCATCATTATCAGTCGGCTCTACAATTCCGTCATTGTCATTATTAGTAAAATCCATTGTATCCGCTGGGTATGTAAACTTATTGATCATCTCTTGGGGTGTCAAAAGATGCTTTTGCTTTAGTGTGGTAACCAAAGTACCAGTGGCAATATAAGATCCGTCAGGCATTTTACCTGGCAAGCGCCACGATGAAAATGGATGTTGATTGATTATACTTGGATAACTATAATTCTTATCAATACATGGTTCATATCTTACTGAGAAACTTTCAGTCTTAGTTTCTTTTTGAAACATTAGTTTTAAGACCTTCGCAAAATCAGGTGTGGTGGTTGATGTTGTTGTAGCCATAGGCAAGCCGGTCTTTTTTATTGCACTAATAATCTCAGCAGCGAAAGTTTGATCATTATTCCCATTCTTCCCCTCCTCCCCAATCACAATCTTAATAATCTTAATATTCACACTAGCATTTGTTCCAAACCCACTCTTCAATGGCTTGGTTCCAGCACCTAGACTTTTGGTATCCATTTTTCTTGTGTCTGTCCATTCATTTACTGTAATTCCAAGGATTTTGTATTGGTATCTGGTAGAAAAGTCAAATCTATCACCAAGAATGAAATTCGAGTTGTTTGCGGGTGTGAGTATGGTGACAGATATAGTTCCAACTCCTTTTCTACGGAGGTAATCCACCCACCCTTGAGTCCATGAGCAACTATTGACTGCTGCCATCAGAGAATTCCCCGATGGGACCGTACAACTCGTGTACCCCCCATTCAACCCTTCCCCGATAGTATACACCCCACCACCGTCAACTGGATCAAGGCTAATGTAGAAGAGGCCTGTCCATGCTCCATAGGTTACGGGTTTGGTAGGAGTGTAGATGATGTTGCCTTCATCTAGTTCTGCATTGAAGACTGCTTTGGTGGAAGCAGAGACTTGGAGAGTGTTTATGACGCTTCTATTGGTATTGGTAATCTTTAGCATCGAAGTGCCTGGGAAAGTACCAGAATTGACTAGTTTGAGGCCTTTGACAGTGGAGACTGAATCAACTTGGAAATTGTCTTCAAATACTGTGCTTTCGTTTAGAGAGATCTCTAAGCCTCTGATAGCAGAGAGTTCTTTCTTGTATAGAGTAGTATCATCGTGGAAACGATTGTAGTAGTTGTGGCGTAGGACTGCATCGATACGGAGGCCTTTCCAGGAGAAGGAGTACGGTTGGCCTGCGGAGTTTACGACTGCTATGTTGTTGGAGATGGCTACTTTGTTGCCTGTGGGGATCTGGGTGCTGCCCATGATCGTTCCTAGTTCGTCGGCGGTAGATTGGTAGCGGCTTTGGTAGTCGAGGGCGGTGCTGTAGAGGAGTTGGTCGTTGACGTAGCTTGTTGTGGTAGTGTCTTCTGTGGGACGAAGCTCTGGGGGGACGACTCTACCAGAATTTATGGCGATGGCTTCAGTGTTTCCAGAGAGGATACTCTGACCATAATCTTTATTACCTAGTATGATGATTGTATTGCTACCGAAGACTCTGGTAGGTCGAGCGAATTCTATGTCGTAACTTTGTTTCTGACCCAGGGTCGTAGTTACAGTACTGCTTGCTATAACTTGGCCGTTTACTTTGATAACAGGACGGACGGAGACGATAGAAAGAGGTACAACATCGTAGATGGTAGCAAAGGAGTTGATGGTAGTTTGGTCAGCGGGAGTTGCGGCGTCGTAGGTAATGAGAAGCTCGCGATCTGCAATATCGGATATGAAGGATTTCTTATTTAAAATCAATACATCATTTTTGTCTTTGATTGTGAAATTTACATAGTGTCGTAGAATTTCTGGGATGAAATCATAGGTATCGAAATCGTATACTACATCGTATGGTAGAGTGCCCGGGATGAATTCTAGATTTTGCTGTTTAGGATAAGATTTAGTCAATGCATCATCGTAAGTAAGATTAGGATAGTAGGTTGGAGGAAAATTATGGATTGTAGTAGAAGCAATATTTCTGAAGGCTTCTAGGGGTGTAGATGAGGCGTAAAAGTTCCCCAGATAATTTTCATAGAAATTCTCTACTGCAAAGCCGTTGGATTTCATATGATCCATGACATCTATTAATTGCTCAAAGTAATAAGAATTGATCGTAGGATCAATTGGCACCCACTGCTGTACACCCTCATCTGTCGTGGTAGCTCCTCTGCTATATCCATACGGGATGTAAGCTTCGACGTAGACATGTTCAATAACAAAGTAAGTTGGATCTCCTGAAACAGAATCATGATAAAGAATGTGAGGAATACTCGTAAGACTTAGTACTTCTGAAGCGGCTTCAGCTGATTCGACTCCGAGTAGATCTGTAACAGTTCTGATGTCTGTTTTTATATCCACCCTTTTATACCTCGCCGGGATATTGCCATACCGCAGCATCGCGATCATAAGCGATGCCTTGTCCATGTCATTACCCGCAAGTTCTACAAGAGTGGCATCTGAACCCTTCTTGGAACCATAGTACGGCACATAAGTCACATTGTTGCGGACGAAGTTAAAGATACGAAGCGGATCGTTTCCTAGCTCGTCTGCTTTGTCTTTGATAGCTTGGGAGAAGGTTGGTCTTACCCCCTAATTTGAGACTCCCGATTCTTGATTTTCAGATACACCGGTTAGCAATAATTTCTCCGACTGATAATAATTTGCTTCAAACTCCACTGGACTCACATAGCCCAAGGAAGAATGAAGTCTTTTGGTAT
>JANNXY010000052.1:0-5414 GCA_031409775.1 bacterium
ACACATACCATGTATCAAATCGAATATACCCTGCCTCATTCACAAAAAACACAGAAAAAAATACTGCGCATGAGCGACGAACAGCTCCTGCTATACAATACTATTTACAATTGAGGGTGTTGCAATGAGGAAGTCAGGAAAATAAAAGTCGCCACCTAATGGACGTTGCGGCGACATGATTTCGGCAAAATCAAAAACGCCGGACCACTTTGACATATTTTGTCAAATTGGACAAAAAGCCTTTATTTATATATAGTATCTCCCAAAGGCCAAAGACAAGAAGCAGGGGATACCCAGAAGACTTCTCGAGGTTTATTATCTCGCCTTTTATGGTCGCATTACTAACAACTAGAAGCTATAAGCTAAAATCTAATTAAAATGGCTCTTACAAAATCAAAGAAAAGTGAAGTGTTGAGCAAGGCTCGCGACATCGCCAAGTCTCCGTCTGTGGTGTTTGCCAATTTCCACAAACTGACCGTGGCTCAGGTGACCGAGCTTCGCAACAAACTTCGTACAGAAAATGTTGGTTACACAGTAGCCAAGAAAACTCTGGTAAAGAAGGCTTTCGCTGAAGCGGGTATCACCGGAGACATGCCACAGCTCGATGGTGAGCTAGCGCTAGTCTACTCTGATGACCTCATCGCGCCAGCTAGGGGGATATTTGAATTCCAAAAGAAATTCGACAAGAGGGTGAGTATTATGGGAGGAGTGTTCGAAGGAGTGTTTAAAAGCCAGGCAGAAATGACCGGCATAGCAACTATCCCATCGATACAGGTTCTCCGTGGAATGTTTGTAAACGTTATCAATTCACCAATCCAAGGTATGGTCATTGCTATGCAAGCCATCGCTGACAAGAAAGGTGAATCTGCTAGCAACTAATAACTTATAACTAATAACTTATCATTATGGATGAAACAACACAGGCAGTAGAAGTTCCAGCAAAGTTCAAGTCCATCGTCGACTCTATCGAGTCTATGTCAGTACTTGACCTCAATGAACTCGTAAAATTATTTGAAAAGAAATTCGGTGTATCAGCAGCTGCTGTAGCAGTAGCTGGTCCAGCGGCAGGAGCGACTCCAGCAGCAGAGGAGAAGTCGATGTTTGAGGTTCACCTCATGGACGTCGGCGCTTCCAAGATCTCTGTTATAAAGATCGTCAAGGAAGTCCTCGGTCTAGGACTCGCTGAAGCCAAGGCGGTTGTCGACGGTGCTCCAGCCAAGCTCAAGGATGGAGTAAAGAAAGAAGATGCAGAAAAGATGAAAAAAGATCTCGAAGCTGCGGGTGCGAAAGTGGAATTGAAGTAATTACAAACCCCGAGAGGGGTTTTTATTTTGGGAGTTTAGTTTATAATAAGAAGATATGAAAAGAATCCTAATCCTTACCGCACATCCATCGCCCAGGGGCCATACACACAAGATTATGAGCGCATACAAAGACGCCCAAGAAAAGTTGGGGAATACGGTAACCACCGTCGATCTATACGAGACAGAGAACCAAATTCCCTTTTTACAATTTGAAGACATAAAGAACTATGTGAAGCATCCAAATGTAATTAAATTCCAAACAATGATTACTGAAACCGATGAGGTCGTAGTGATCCACCCGCTTTGGTGGGGCGGAGCACCAGCGGTGATGAAGAACTTCTTTGACAATGTCCTTACTTCTGGGTTTGCCTTTTCGTGGCATGGTGGTAGTCTAAATAAATTGCTAAAGGGTAAAACCGCCCGGGTATTTATCACTTGCGGCGGACCAATGTGGCTATACAGACTGTTTGTTATCCCTCCATTTATTGCGGTGTGGAAATATATGACGCTCGAGTATTGTGGAGTAAAGGTTACAGATTTTCTCGTCTGCGATAGGATGGCGATAGCTGATGGTCGAGATGAAAGGATCGCTAAATATTTGCGTAAGGTTTCTAAACTTCCATAATAATTTATGTGTAAAAGACGGTTGGCTAAAAATGAATTAGAAAAATCTTTTACACTAATCGAATTGTTAGTTGTTATTTCTATAATCACACTACTATCTTCTGTGGTTCTAGCATCACTCAGCCAAGCTAAATTGAAAGGTATAGTCGCTGCAGGTCAATTGTTCGAAAGTGTTGTAAATGCAAAAATCGGAGATGGTTTAGTTGCTGAATACAATTTTGATGAGCAGGCTGGGAGCACGATTATTAGAGATAGTTCAGGTACGGGTATGGATATGATCAATTATAATAACCCATCGAATCCTGTATCCAAAACGACAGGGGTAAGTGGTAGTGCACTGAAGATAAATAGTAGTGGGGGCGTTGTTGTTTCTCAGCCAGGTGTTTTGACTAACAGGTTTGATCCACAGTTTGATTATCAGAAAGGGTCTATATCTTTTTGGGTTAGGCCAGAATATTTTTTTAATGCTAGTCCATCACAGACTCCGATTATGAGTTTTCAGAATTCAGGTGATAACGAGCCCGGTATGAGACTATGGCTGTCTTTTCAAGTGGAGAAACCAGGAGGATTTTTCCCAGGCATATTTGTAAATGATAACGGTCAGTGGAATTGGAATAATAATGTATATTGGGATACGGGTGTATCCTCGGATTCTTTACTAAGGAGATGGAACCACGTTTTGATTACATGGAAAACTGTCCCAGCTCCAGCTTCGATTAGCTTGTATTTAAATGGTAAATTTGTAAACACAACCGTGGTGACAAACCTCCCATTTTTTGCAGAAAACACTGTCCCTTTTGCAGATGCTTTATTTATCGGAGGGGATCGAACTACAAGACATGGAGAAATGTCTATTGATAGAGTTAGAATTTATAACAAGTATTTTGAACTCAAATAGCATGACCCAACTTGAAGCCCTAGATATATTGAAGCTCGGATACAGGTTTGATTGATTTTTTGCCATAAACTGATAATATATTAATTATGAATGACCTAACATTTACTATACAAATATTCAAGGAAAATAGGCAGTATGTTTCCTTTAATCCAGAGCTAGAAGTAGCGAGCTGTGGTGACACGCCAGAAGAGGCCAAAGAAAATCTGCGATCCGCTATTAGAGGGTTTATCCTCACAGCCCAAAAGATGAATACTCTCGATACTATACTGGAGCAGGCTGGCTTTATAAAGTCCAAGAAATCTTGGAAGGATCCATATCTTATATCTATGGATAGATTGTCTGTTTCTGTATAGAAAGCAATGCCCAAAATATCTAATATACCCTCAAAGATTTTCGTAAAGTTTTTAGTTAGTAAAGGTTGCTTACTTGATCGAGTAGAAGGTGATCACAATATCTATACGAAGGAAGGAATAATCCGCCCGGTAGTAGTTCCTATAAGAAAAGCTCTACCTATATTTATCATTCTAAATAATCTGAAAACACTGGGAATTTCCAAGAAGGATTTTATAAGTTTTATTAACAAATAGCATGACCCAACTTGAAGCACTTGATATATTGAAGCTCGGACACAATGTATTCCTCACCGGTCCAGCAGGGTCGGGGAAGACTTATACTCTGAACAAATACATAGACTATCTACGCGGGGCGGGGATAAACGGCGTAGCTATCACTGCATCGACTGGTATCGCAGCGACACATCTGGGTGGTATGACGATCCATGCCTGGTCAGGGCTCGGGATCAGGGACACTCTCGGTGAACATGACATAGACGAGCTAGAGAGCAGACCATATCTATGGAAGCGCTACGATGCGGCGACGGTGCTTGTGATTGATGAAGTCTCGATGTTGCATGACTTCCGGTTCGACCTAGTAGATAAATTATGCAGGAGTTTCAAAAGAAAGTTCGACCTACCATTCGGCGGGATGCAGGTGATACTGTGTGGAGATTTCTTCCAGCTACCACCTATCAGTCGTCCGGGGGAGAGGCCGGCTAAATTTATCCCCGAGTCCAATGCTTGGAAGGGGATGAACCTCAAGGTCTGCTACCTAGAAGAGCAACATAGGCAAAGCGATGATAACTTGCTTACGCTCCTAAATGCTATAAGGAGTAACGAAGTCGAAGAAGGGCTGTTCGACTATCTGATCGAGGCTCAGAATCCCGAGAGGAATCTAGGTAAATTTGCCACCAAATTATTTACCCACAATGTAGATGTCGACAAGATCAACGCCGAAGAGCTCGCGGGGATAGATAGTGAAGCCTATCCATATATAATGTTATCAAGGGGGAGCAAGAGTACTGTGGAGAACCTAAAGAAAAGCTGCCTTGCACCGGAGAATTTGTATCTAAAGGTTGGAGCCAAGGTGATGTTTGTAAAGAATAATTATGAGCGAGGGTACGTCAATGGAACGCTCGGCGAAATAGTAGGCTTCGATACTTCTAATTTCCCGATTGTGAAAACCGTTTCGGGCAATTCTATCATCGCTGCACCAGAGAGTTGGAGGATAGAAGAAGACGGCAAGCTCCGAGGTGAGATCACTCAGCTACCACTCCGGCTAGCTTGGGCGATCACTGTCCACAAGTCACAGGGGATGTCACTAGATGCAGCAGAGATCGACTTATCCAAGTCATTTGTCCCGGGTATGGGTTATGTAGCACTCTCCCGTGTGCGAACTCTTAATGGGCTGAAACTACTCGGGATCAACGGCCAGGCTCTGCGGGTGGACGAAAGCATGATCGAATTCGATGCTACGCTCCGCAAGATGTCCGAGGAGTCCGAGGACTTCCTAAATGATTTAAAAGAAAGCGACAAGAAATCTATGCAGAGTAATTTCCTCCAGAGCATTACTAGAGAAAAGATTCACAAAGAAGAGAAAACCCCCAACCACAGACTCACTCAGAAATTCCTCGAGGCGGGCAAATCACTAAAGGAAATCGCAGATTCACTCGGATTCACCAAGGGTACTATTGTGGCTCATATAGAGAAGCTGTATGAAGAAGGCGAAAGCGCGCCCATAGAGCATATCAGATCTGAAATCAAGCCAGATAGATTCCAGAAAATCTATGATGCCTTTGGAAAGTCGGGGTCAGATGGAGAGTACAAACTCGCCCCAGTTCGCTCCATCCTCGGTCAGACTTATGATTACGATGAGATCCGGCTCGTGAGGTTGTTTTTGCTAGGGGGACAGTAGGAGGGCGCGGCACTGCATAACTACAATGCATAACAACCTTGGCATTCTTAGTAGGGCGATGTTACAATATGTTTATGAAAAGAAATATTTTTTTCGGGTTAATTTTTAGTATATTTTTATTAGTAGCATTACCAAATTTTTCCCAAGCTCACAACGGTCAGTATCATTTCACCAAAGACCTCACCATGAAATCCTCTGGTGAAGATGTCCGCCAGTTACAGATCTTCCTCAACACTAACGGTTTCCCCGTCATGCCCACAGGTGAAGGCTCAAAGGGTAAGGAAGGCACCTTCTTCTGGACTGCTACCAGAAACGCTGTGATCAAATTCCAAACAGCC
>JANNXY010000053.1:0-18376 GCA_031409775.1 bacterium
GCGGAGACCACCTCAATTCTTGCTTCGGTGATTCTCTCTTTGAAGTGGAACAATCCAACTGATTGGTTCCAGGGGTACTTGAAACTTGGTTCCGAGAAAATGGCCTAAATCAAGGGGATTGGGGGAGGTGTGGAGGGTTACCCAAATGTTTGTATGCTTTGTCAGTCAGGATGCGTCCACGTGGAGTGCGTTCGATGAATCCGATCTGGATTAGGTATGGTTCGTTGAACTCCTCGATCGTAGATGGCTCCTCCGCGAGTGACATGGCGAGGGTGGAGAGTCCGACGGGGCCACCTTTGTATTTGTCTGCGAGTGCATCGAGGATCTTCTGGTCGCTCTGGGTCAGCCCTACACTATCGATACCGAGCATGTCTAGGGTGGTGTTTACCACATCTTCGGTAAGTGTGGTTTTGTGGACTTGGGCATAATCTCTGCATCTCTTTAATAAATAGTTTGCCGTTCGAGGTGTCGCACGGCTGCGTAATGCTATCTGATGTGCTGCGAACTTTTCTATTTCGATGTTTAGTATTTTTGCTGATCTAGAAATGATCGTGGATATTTCATCAAGCGTGTAGAATTCGAGGCGGAACACTCCACCAGAGAATCGTGAACGCAGCGGGGAAGACACCATAGCGATACGGGTAGTAGCTGCGATAAGTGTAAATGCCGGGAGTTCGAGCTGTATCGTGCGTGCAGATGGTCCCTTGCCGATAATAATATCGAGCACACCGGATTCCATCGCGGGGTAGAGGACCTCCTCGATCGCTTTGTTGAGTCTATGAATCTCGTCGATGAACAAAATATCTCCAGCAGAAAGGTTGGTGAGTATCGATGCGAGGTCACCTACCTTGTCTATCGCAGGGCCAGAGGTCACCTTCATCTGTGCGCCGAGCTCGCGAGCGATGAGGTGTGCGATGGTGGTCTTGCCGAGCCCTGGTGGGCCATAGAACATGAGGTGCTCTGGCGGGTGTTTGCGCTCGCGCGCAGCGGAAAGCAGGATAGAGAGGTTGTCTTTGATATGCTTCTGTCCCACATAGTCATCCCATACATCGGGACGAAGTGTTTGGTCGAGGAATGCATCGGGCTTGGGCTCTTTTGGTTCTGATTTAAGTTCGCTTGACATAAAAATTAAAGTATGCTACGATACAGTTCTTGTTCCGCAGCACAAATCTCTAAGCAATAACCCGATTTATCGGGTATTGGTATCACGCAAAGGACATCCTGGTTCCTCTATGGCTTTCTGGGATTATCCTTAGCACTATGCTTAACTTTTGATCTCGTTTCAAAAGCATTGCTTAGAGATTTATGAGGCGGAACTCTATCCTGTGTATCTCTTTGCCTGTGTTTATCTTACCTTGCTCACAACATCTCGCAACTTAACAGTGCACAACTTGTGTTTTATTGTTGTAAATCAGTAGAAATGTCCACAACCCTCTCTAGCTCGTCAAGTGTGGTCATCCCATTTAGGATCTTGATCACTCCGTCTTGGCGCATGTCAATTATCTTTTGACTTTTGGCAGCATTTTTTATTTCTCTTTCACTTGGGTTGCCTTGGAGAGTTTCCTCGATCTCTCTGTTCATGAGCACTCCTTCGAATACTCCGATTCTACCTCTGTATCCTGTGTGATTGCATTTGTCACAACCAACCGCTTCGTAGATAAATTCTTTCTGCTTGGGCAATTCCTCGGTGCTTACATCTACGAGTGCTTCTTCGAAATATTTCTTTTTATTCTCCGGTATCTGGACCTGCTTCTTGCAATCATTGCACAGCAGTCTAACCAGTCTCTGTGCCATAGCGAGCCGCACAGCCGAAGAAATTATCTTGGCATTCACACCTAGGTCGATGAGTCGGGGGAATGCACCAGCAGCGTTGTTGGTGTGTAGTGTAGATAGTACGAGGTGTCCCGTGAGAGCTGCGTCAATCGCTGTACCAGCAGTCTCGTTGTCGCGGATCTCACCCACCATGAGTATGTCTGGGTCCTGACGTAGGCTTGCTTTGAGTCCGAGCGCAAATGTGTAGTTTTTCTTGCTATCTACCTGAGTCTGTACAATGCCGGGCAGGTGATACTCGATCGGGTCTTCGATTGTGATTATCTTTACTTCTGGTGTATGAATTTTCCTCAGTAGGGCGTAGAGTGTGGTGGTCTTGCCTGACCCTGTAGGACCAGTGTTCAGTAGCATCCCGTTGGGGCGTTTCACTTCTTCCATAAGTATCCCCATGAGTCGTGGGGGGAATCCGAGCGAGTCGAGTGTTACCTGGATGGATTTGGGGTTGAGTATTCGCAGAACGATAGACTCGCTATATGCTCCAGGTAGCATGGAGCTACGTATCTCTATGTCGGTATCGTTGAGGTGGATAGAGAACCTGCCGTCTTGGGCAGCGTTTTTAATATTAAGTTTCATACCAGAAAGCAATTTGATACGGGAAAGGACGAGGAAAAAAGTGTCCCGGTCAAACGACAATATGTTCTGTAGCACACCATCGAGTCTATATCGCAGTCTCACGGACTCCTCCTCTGGCTCGATATGTACATCAGATGCATTTACAGCAAATGCTCCAGCGAGTATAACCTCGAGTATGCGGGATATTCGGAAGCTCTTCTTCTCGGCCAGTATAGATGAGATGATCTTCTCTACATCTGGGACGCCTTTTATATCACTAATAATTTTATTTATTTCGTCATTCGATATATCTAGCGAACCCGCCTTGGTCTCTGTGGTAAATGTCACGTCTTTGTACCTCTCCCACGCATGCTCCAGACTATGGGAAGATGTGATGTATAGGTTCACTATGAACCCGCGACCCTCGAGCTCGCGAACCCGTTCCATAGTATCTGCCTTCTGCGGGGAAAGTATCGCTACTTGGAGCTTCTTGCCAATCATGTTGAACACAGCGATTTTAGAAATCCTCGCTTCCTCCTCGGGGATTATGCGGAGAGCATCAGTGTTGATAGACACAGATGACAAGTCAGCGTAGGGGATGCTGTATCTAGCTGACAGTAGTCGTGCCAGATCCTCCTCTTCTGCGGTGTGGAATGTGGCTAGCTTCTCGTCGGAGTCTTTTTCGTTAAATATCACAGTCATAGGTATATAATAAGCCACATTTGGCCTACTTCCTACCGCTTTACAAACATATTGACTTTTTAGTTATAATGTGATAGGATATAAGTAAGTCAAAACAACCTCAAACCTCAACAATATACAGAAAAGGAATCGACTTATGAAAAAGTTCTTTCAAATCATCATCGCAACTATCATCGCAGTAGCCTTCACAGGCTGCGGCAGTCCAGCCAAGTCCCATAACCACCAATCCGTCAGCTTCGCTGGCACTGGATTCTCTGGTGGTGGCTCGGCACCAGCTTCGGCTGGAACCCGAGTCACAGGCCAACGCCTCGTCTCACCCGAAAGGACCGAGGCGAGTTCAGTCCCACGGAGTCAGGTTTTCAGTGGCTACAAAGAGGCTGCAAGCTTCATGGAAGCGAACAACTTCCACGAAGAAATAGCCTATCCTTGTCAAACTGATTCAATGGTTGGCGACACTCGTCAGCCTCTGAGGTCGGCGGGGGAAGTCAGACACTTCTTTACTGAGGTGCGTCCGAACTCGAGTGACAACGATCCGCTCATCAAGCGGAATGGTTACACCAAGGAGCAGGTTGCTTACTTCCGCAAGTATTGCGGAGGCGTCCATGTAACTTGGAAAGAGATCAAGAACACTGTTGTCCCAGCCCAGTACGAGGACGTCGTGGAGAACATCCCGGCACCACCACAACCCCAGCAGGTTGCGGGAACACCAACTGTGGTGCAGATGGCGGACAATTCTGTCAAAACAAGCTATCACTGGTCACCGAAGTTCTCGCTGAAAGTTGATGTGGACGGAATGCTCCGTGGGGGACAAAGACCTTCACAGAATTGTCTGCCACAACAGCGCGTTCAGCGTCAGGTACCGCAAATCCGGCGTTGCTGCCCAGATGCACCACAGTGCGTCCACCAACAGGGCGGACGCTATGCGAGCGGAGGACGTGGTGACGCGTGGAATGGTCGGTACTATGATTTGCGACGGTGAAGAAAAAGTCCTCCTCAGGAGGCAGGTGGTGGGGAAATTGAGTACCCACCACCTTTTTGTATTTGACTTTTGTACTTAAATGTGCTATTATCTATACAGTTAGTTCGTTGATAACTCAACGCAAAATTCTCAAAACAACAACCAAATCGAAAGGAAACTGATAGTATGAAAGATATCTGGAATAAATATGTGTGGCCATTTCTCCGTAAATGGCTCAAGCGACTTGCGGTTGTAGTGCTGATCTTACTCGTAGTCTTTGCACTAGGAGCTATTACTTGGAACAATTGGATCGAACCAGCTGTGGTAAGTACTAAGTCCGAATGGGTAAAGTTCAAGGCGGGTACATCCAACTTCAAGTCACCTTGGGATTCCAAAAAGCCCATCGACACGAAGCTTGAAGCCGAGCCAGTGGAAGATCCGCAGGTTCAAGCCGCAAAGAAAGACATCAAATTTCTGGAGGCTGAGACCAAACGGATCGCTGATCTGGAGGTTTTGGCAAAGGAGAGATTTGAGAAGGAGACGGCACTCGCAAAGACGAAAAAGGATGCAGAAGAAGCTGAGAAGGCTCGCAAGGCATCCCTGCCACCGGAACTTCCCAAAGTCCCGGAACCTGCAAAAGAACGTGGAATGGTTGAGAAGGGTTGGAATTACCTTGGAGAGCGTATAGATGCTTTCAAGGGAAAACCAGCACCCACTCCGGCAACACCGGAAGTGGCAAAACCAATCCCGTCTCCGACACCAGCTCCCACAACCCCACCAGCAAGTGAGGAAACTGGAGAACAGATCGCTCGGCGGTTGATGGAGGAGAAGTTTGGCAAGCAACCGACGCCAACCCCAAGTTCGATCCCCGCACCGATCGAGGCTACACAAGTGGCGCCAGCGACTCCTCCCACGAGGAAGGCGGCGGCGCCACTCGTGGTCGTACCAAGGGGTACGGCTAATAGTCCGGAGGCGAAAAAAGGTGTTGAAGTGTATGATAAGGACACATCCTTTCACCTTAGCCAAACTGTGTGGAACGGAAGGATAGCAAATGATCTCGGATTCACTTTCTCATTCGAGAAGGGAGAAAAAGTTGTAACCCAAATGAGGCTGCAGGAGTTGTTTATCAAAGCAGCTAGGCGCAAGAATCCTAACTACGACAGTCTAAGGAAAACCCCGATTGTAATAGAGGAGGGGTCCTCTTCCAATCCGCAAGATGGCTCGTGGCAAACGCGGCATCAGGATCCGGAAACTGGGTATGAAGCTCAGTTCAGGAGGATGTTTGGACCAAGGTGATGATGCGTTGATTATGTGGTGGACGGCAGGGGTTCGAATCCTCTGCCGTCTTTTTTATTTCATACACCCATCCCCTTACCCCTTCCCGAAAGGAAGGGGAACCATGCATTTAATCTTACCTTGGGGAGAGTCGAGACGAAGTCCGGAGAGGGGTGTATACTATTTCCATGGAATTCATATCTAGAAATCTAATAGAAACATGTGAGGCAGCGAGAGCACTCGTCCAGTCTATAGTTCCTGGCGAGCGTGCAACTGTGGTGGGGCTCACGGGGGATCTGGGATCCGGAAAGACTGCATTTACCAAATGCCTCGCCACAGAGCTCGGTATCACAGAACATATCACGAGCCCGACATTTGTAATTATGAAATTCTATAAGATAGAAGCTAATAGCTATAAGCAACTCATACACATCGATGCATATAGACTGCGCAACGGCAGAGAGCTAGATGCACTGGGGTTTCCGAAAGAGCTAGAGGACCCAGGAAACCTGATCGTTATCGAATGGCCAGAGATAGTAAAGGATGTATTGCCCGAAGAAATGACGATGATACGGTGCAGGTTCGTGGACGAGAATACTAGGCAATTCGTTTGGTGAAATATGTTAAAGTAGTGGTATGAAATCCACCCCCAAGAGACTTATACTTCTAGATTCCCACGCTATTATCCATCGGGCTTATCACGCACTACCAGAATTCACATCGTCCAAAGGCGTCCCGACAGGTGCGCTATATGGGCTGGTCACAATGCTTCTAAATATTGTAAAACAGTTCAAGCCTGACTATATCGTGGCATGTTTCGACCTACCCGGACCAACCTACCGTCATGAAGCGTTCAAAGACTACAAGGCTGGCCGCAAGAAAACTGACGATGCATTATCTTCACAACTACAACGTGCTCGCGATGTATTCGAAGCGTTCAATATACCGATATATGATCTAGCCGGGTTCGAAGCAGATGATATGCTCGGGACCATTGTAGAGAGGTTAAAGGATAAAGATGATATAGAGATAATAATCGCTTCGGGAGACATGGATACTATGCAGCTGATATCTGGCAAGAGAGTAAAGGTGTTCACGCTCAAGAAGGGGATAAAAGACACAGTGACTTATGATGAGAAAGCGGTGAAGGACCGGTTTGGATTCGCACCGATATACCTACCGGACTACAAAGGCCTACGTGGTGACCCGTCGGACAATATCCCGGGTGTAAAGGGTGTGGGCGAGAAGACTGCTACAGCGATAATAAGCAAATATCACACAATAGAGAAATTCTACGAAGCTTTGAAAAAGAATAAAGGTAAGGTCCAAGAAGCAGTGGGATTGTCTGATCGCTTTGCCGAACTGCTCCTAAACAACGAAGAAGAAGCATTGTTCTCCAAGGCCCTCGCCACCATCCGCCGTGATGCTCCGATAGAGTTCGCGATGCCAGAGAATACATTTACCGAGACGATGGACTATGAGAAATTAAATAAGCTGTTCGATGAACTGGAATTCAGGTCGCTCGGGGATAGGGTGAAGTTTGCACTCGGTGTCGGAACACAGGAGTCGCTCATCCCCCGAGAGCCTCAGATGATCCAAGAAGACATAGGATACGATCCAGTGCTCGCAGATGAATGCTCGATCATGCGGTGGTTACTCGACTCCAATATAGGACAGCCAGATACTGACGAGATCATGCGCTACGCTGGGGCAAAGACGATGAGGGAAGCTCACGAAATACTCGAGAGCCAGATAGAGAAAAATGATTTGAAATTCGTATGGGAAGAGATAGAGAAGCCTCTCATCACTATACTCCGCGAAGTGAAACAGTCAGGGATCAAGCTCGATCTGAAGTATTTAGAAAAGCTATCCAGAGACTATCACAACAAGCTAGACGTTATTATTGCAGAAATATACAAGCTGGCTGGCAAGGAATTCAATATTAATTCACCCAAGCAGCTCGGCGAGATTATATTTACAGACTTAAATCTAAAATTAAAAAGGCAAAAGAAAACCGCCGGTGGAGCGCTATCGACCAAAGAAAGTGAGCTAGAGAAAATGCGAGACCTGCATCCGATAATAGGGGAGATTCTCAAATACCGTGAGCTACAGAAGTTGCTGTCTACGTATATCGACGTATTGCCAGCTCTCGCAGATAGGAACCAGAGACTGCATGCAGCACTCGTACAGAACGGTGCTACAACGGGCCGTATGTCGTCCGAGCATCCGAACCTCCAGAACATCCCCAACAAGTCAGAGCAGGGCAGGGCGATCAGACTCGGGTTTGTAGCGGAACCTGGCTACCAGCTCGTGGCGGTGGACTATTCGCAGATGGAGCTACGTATAGCAGCGTTCCTATCGGGAGACCAGAAACTATTGGAAATATTTAAAAACGGTGAAGACGTACACACTGCGGTGGCTGCGCAGGTTTTCAAGGTGGAGCCCGGAGATGTGGACAAAGAAATGCGCCGCAAGGCCAAGGTGATAAACTTCGGCATCCTCTATGGTATGGGAGTCACAGCGCTACGGGACAACCTCGGCGGTACTCGCGAAGAGGCTCAGACATTTTATAATTCATATTTCGAAACATTTACTAGACTCGCAGAATATTTAAATGAAGTGAAAGCGGAGACTGCTCGGACTGGATACACTCTCACATACTTCAAACGTCGTAGATACATACAGGGAGGGAATTCATCGCTACCATTTGTACGGTCGATCGCTGAGCGTGCCGCTATCAATGCACCCATACAGGGAACGGAGGCTGATGTGATCAAGCTCGCCATGGTCCGCATCGCCAAATGGATCGAGGACAATAACAAGAAAGATGATGTCAGAATGCTCCTACAAGTACACGATGAACTGGTGTTTGAAATAAAAGAAAAAGAGATAGATAATTCTGTGGCCAAGATCCGCGAGATCATGGAGACTGTGATCCTGCCAGATGATGCGAGCGGGGTGACTCTATCTACAGAAGCTTCTGCGGGGGAGAACTGGGGGGAAATGATCAAGATAGTTGATAGTAATAAGTTGTAAGTTGATAGACTATGCTTTACGTAATTTATGGAGAAAGTAAAAAGGCTCGAAGTAAGATGAAAGAGATTTTGGCCGTGCTCCATAGCAAACAGCCCGATGCAGAGATTATAAATATAGAACCAGAGGGATTCAGAGAGTCACAGATAGATGAGCTACTGGCGAGTCAAGGACTATTTTCTGCCAAATACATTGTAACTTTGGAGAATTTGTTGGAGGAAAGTAATTCGAAAGAATATATAATAGAAAAGCTAAAGGACATCGCCAAATCCGAGCATGCGTTCGTGATGATTGAGCAGAAGCTTAGTGCAACCACCAAGAAGGCTGTTACCGCCGTAGCGCAGAAAGTGTTCGAGATAGAAGAAAAAATTATAACGAAAGTTTATGATAATAGTTTCGCTCTCGCAGAGGCACTAGGTGCGCGCGACAAGCAGAAGCTATGGGCAATGTACACCGAACGCATAACAGCGGGGGAGAAAGTCGAAGAAATCCACAGCATGCTCGTCTGGCAGACCAAGTCAATGTTACTTGCTACGAAGTGTAAAAACGCAACAGAAGCGGGTATGAAGGAGTATCCATTTACCAAGGCCAAGCAATTTGCCCACAATTACAAACCCGAAGAATTAGAAAATCTTTTATTTAATTTGGTTTCCATTTACCATGAAGCCCATCGCGGGGGATTGGAATTAGAGGTGGCGGTGGAGAAGTTGATTTTGGAAGTATAGTTAAGCCCTAAGTCTTTTCAAGTAATCTTCCGCACGAATAATCTCTATTGTATCAGAGATTTGTTTCCCATAGCGAATATTCTTTACGATTTGAAATCCACGGAAACCGTTTTTATTGTTGAAGTATTCTAATGCGTGGGACAAGACTGTATTTTTGAGTTTTACCTCAATCATTTCTGAGACATCTCCGTCTATAATTATTGCGAAGTCAACTTCTTTCTTTTCTTTGTTGCGTAGGGTTGCTAATTCAACCCTGTTTCCAGTTTCATCTGACAATGTCTGTATGTGTTTCAAGATAGAAACTGCCACCATGTTTTCAAAGATTATCCCTTGGTCAGCCTGGACCATTCCTGTGTCATAGAAATATATTTTTGGTTCTTTGAGTATCGATCGATTAATTCTTTTTGTATATGGACGAATGGTAAATATAATATAGAGTGACTCTAGAATATTGATATAATTCTTTACTGTTTTAGGTGAAATGCCCGCATCTTCTGCTATTGAATTATAGGAGATGGGCGAGCCGACTTTGGTCCTCAGTAACTCGAAAACCTGTTTTATAGCCTTAAAGTTATCAATATTCTTAAAATTAAGTACATCTTCCCGGATCAAACTCTCTTCATAAAATTTCCTCCATATATTTGCTTGTTCTGCAGAAGGTTCTAGAAATGGCTCAGGGAATCCTCCGCGGGACATTAGTCTATCTATGCTCTCATCGGTCGCAATTCCTGCGAAGTCTAATTCTCGGTAGGTGATAGGTAGCAGATGATGCACGCGGTATCGTCCGGCAAGTGAGTCCCCGGCATTTTTGTAAGCATCCAACCTCGCGCTCCCGGTAACCAGCATATGCAAACCTTCCATTTTTGTATCGTAGATTCCTTTGAGGTAATTTTTCCAACCTTTCATTTTGTGAATCTCATCGAAAATAATGAGATCTGTGCCAGAGGGCCACAGAGCCCCCTTGATCAACTCCCTATCGCTTTTTAGGTCGTAGGATAGATATAGGGGGTTTTTGTAGCTTTTGGAGATTTCTTTGGCCAACCAAGTTTTGCCCACCTGTCTGGGACCTACTAGAAAGACTAGTTTCCTTGGCAAATCAGCTATTATTTTCTCAGTTTGGATTCTTTTCATGCACTGACCATTATATCCCCGATTCCCGTTTAGTCAAGACTATTCGGGAGAGTGTTCCATTTTGGTCAGTTTGTCTTATTTGTAAAATGTGCTATATTTCTGTAATCCATATATGCGCCCATAGCTCAGTTGGTAGAGCAGCTCCCTCTTAAGGAGACGGTCGTAGGTTCGAATCCTACTGGGCGCACTAGATTGAAAATCCAGACTGCTCTGGATTTTCTAAACTAGTGCGAGGCGGAGTCATGTTTTTGTACCAACAAAAACAGACGAGCCAGGGTCGTGAAAATTTTGTTTTGTCGAAAACAAAATTATTCCTGACCACAATTTCAGGGCAATTTATGCAAACATGAATTTTAAAGCGGTAGATCAAGCGCGAATGCGCCTGCACCGAGAAATAGTAGAGAAAGAGACATAAATATGAGGAGGATATCTGCAGATGCTTGGTCACCGATATATGACTTGGTCTGTAGGCGCAGTAGGTACATGATCGCTACCACGAGTCCTGCGCTCTGGGTAAACAGTCCGAGTATGAGAAGTGCTGCAGCTAGGAGTCGTAGACCGATGACGAATCCACGGACGATATGTGCCACATCTTCTTTAAATATCTCCCGGAGCACTCCGTGGGTGATAGAGAATCCATTCATTTTGTATAAATTGTAAGCGTGTTTGACTACATACCAAACAAGCACGAACCTGAACACGGTAGGGACAACGAGGCTGTAATCAAGTAGATATGGGAATTGGGTTAACATGGCCACAACATTACACCATAATTTGGAAAATTGCAAGAGATGTGTAATATATAGGTATGAAGAAAGTAAATCACTCCATCTGCGTTCTCCTCCATAATATCCGTAGCGTCTACAATGTGGGGTCACTGTTCCGTATCGCAGACTGCGCAGGAATTGCAGAGATTTATATAACTGGCTATACGCCCGCGCCCATTGACCGCTTCGGTAGAGCGCGGTCAGACATGGCCAAGGTATCACTGGGTGCAGAGAAGTCGGTCAGATGGCAATATGAAAAAAGCCCGAGTAAAGTTATCGGAAAGCTAAAGAAGCAAGGATTCCAAATAGTCGCCCTAGAACAAGCAGTGAACTCTGTTGATTACAAGAAATTTAAAATCACCAAACCAACCCTGATCATTCTAGGCAACGAACCTCGAGGTATCTCCAAACCACTACTCGGTCATGCTGATGTGGTAGCCGAGATACCGATGCGTGGGGACAAGGAGAGCCTCAATGTATCTACTGCTGCAGGGA
This sequence comes from bacterium, assembly GCA_031409775.1. Lineage (GTDB taxonomy): Bacteria > Patescibacteriota > Minisyncoccia > Phycocordibacterales > CAIZIN01 > JANNXY01. The sequence goes on from JANNXY010000053.1 coordinate 11,469, forward strand.
TATTTATATTTAGGATTTTAAATATTTAGCTGGTATAATTACTGAAATGAAGATTTTAACATTGTTTAGCGTTTCAGTATTGATATTTGCATATATATTTACCTCCCAGCTGGATATAAATCAAAAGATGTCCAACCTAGCGTCCATTATATTTGCTAATCCCACTCCTAACTCCAACAGTTTCTACATTATGGACGGTGGCACTAGCTCTACCTGCACCAACTGGAGCGATGCATGTGACGCATTACCAGACGTACTTCAGAGAGGTGCGGTGTATTATATCGCTGATGGAACATATAGCGGTTATAACTTCGACGATCCAATTTCGGGGGCAGATTATTTTTTCATAAAAAAGGCAACTGTTGATAACCATGGAACTGAAAGCGGATGGCAGAACAGTCTCGGGGACGGTGTTGCTCAGTTTACGGCCCCGATAAATTTCTCGACTAGTTTTGTTGTGTTTGATGGAGTGGTAGGAGGGGGTAAAAATGGGCACGGATTTGAAGTATATATTTCGGAGCAAGCCAACACCTCAACCACAGGGATCTTTATTCGTGGGGATAATGTAGAGATTCTCCACACAAAAGTGTATTGGCCAGACGGAGCAGCCAACAATGAAATATTCCATCAACCACTTGCTAACATGGGAATTTCTGTTTACAAAGAATTTGTGACAACGAACCCAGGAACTGGTGATGGATACTATCCTCCAATACAAAATATTACACTCTCATATCTTTATTTAAATGAAATCCCAGGATCATTTATGGGATTCCAGGCTGAGCCGAGAAATGTTTTGGTAGAACACAGCGTTTTCGATAAAATGTATTCGGATTCCAGATCATGCTGCCACGGATCAGCACTCATCGCGCGGGGTAATTCATCGAACATCACTGTTCGATATAACACCTTTAAAGATATTTCCGGATCTACGGGTGGTATTACTCTTTATAACAATGGCACTTCTTCCGCACGACACTTTAATTGGAATATTTATGGAAATGTTTTTTTTCAAGGGAATCCTGGCCATGGTGTGATCACAGACAATCGCCAGGCGCCCGGGATTATCATAAAGGAAAATATAAATATTTTTAATAACGACTTTGTAGGCCATGCTCAATACGGCGGAGTTTCTTTCCAAAACGATACAACAAACGTACGTGTTTTTAATAATTTGTTCGACAACCAGCCATATCTCACGATGTTCGGGATAACGGATAGAGGACATAATTACTATTCAGATGTGCCGAGCTGGTTTGGGTTTACCCCTCTCACTAGTTCTAATGAAAACTTTTTTGTCTCTGATGAGCCTATCGTAAATGCTTCGGCAGGGGATTTTTCTTTGAAACTCGGAAGTCCTGCTGTTGATGCTGGTGTGGATATTTGCACGATTGTAGATTGCTTAGCTTCCCCGATGCTCAGGTATGACGCCAAAGGAAACCCCCGAGGAGCGGATGGTTTGTGGGATATAGGTGCTTATGAATATAGTATCGCTATGCCGCCTGTTACTAATTCTACAACCACAGCGACAACCACTGTTGTGATAATACCAACCCCCGAACTTGTGAGGGGGAGAAGTAGTGGAGGTGGTGGGAGTAGTTCCAAGAAATCTACAGATGCAATAAAGACTGCGCCCAAGAAGGGTGACAAGAACTCTAGCGTAAATACTTTGCAAACATTTCTAATTTCACAGAAATTTCTAACACTGGGAAGTAAGTCAGGTCAATTCGACAAATCTACCGAAGAAGCAATAAAGAAATTCCAGACCAAATACAAATACAAACCAACCGGCAAGCTCGACAAACTGACCCTGGCCAAGATCAATCAGCTCATAGCAGCAGGTAAAAAGCTCGTGCCGATTCCAGTAAATAAATCGTTCACTAGAACTATAACCACAGTTGGGTCTAGGGGAGCAGATGTGAAGGCATTACAGGTATTCCTAAATAACGAAGGCTTTCCGATCACCAAGTCTGGTCCTGGTTCCAGGGGACTAGAGTCAGATTATTTCGGACAATTAACCAAAAATGCCTTGGCCAAATGGCAGAAGTCGGTGGGCCTACCTGCAACTGGGGTAGTCGATGCAGCTACGATGACGAGGCTCAATACTTTAGTTAAATAGTTACTTAACCAACTTCTGATGCACATTACAAAAATGCGCGGAGCGGCCACCTATTACCTTGCGGATGATTTTGCCTTTGCAATTTTTCTTTTTACAATTCTCTCCTGTTCGCCTATAGGCATGGTGATGGAGCTGGAACTCACCCTTCTCCCCATATGGATTCCTGTAATCCGACATCGAGTCCCCACCGAAGTCGATGCCTTTGGCCAGAATGGTCTTCACGCTATAGAACATATCGCGGAAATTATCAGGAGACAATTTGGATGTGATCATCTCTGGATGAATAGATGAGGCCCACAGTATCTCGTCTGAATAAATATTGCCAATGCCGGCGACCACCCTCGGATCCATGAGAACTGTTTTTACCTTGCCTTTTGGCTTTCTCAACAGTACTGCTTTCAGATCAGCCAATGCAAATGATTTGTCCAGAGGTTCTGGTCCAGTATCAGCGAAAATAGTTTCTAGAGCATTCGCATCATTTATAAGGCTTACTGTGGCGAATTTGCGCATGTCAGAGAAAGCTACATGATTGCCGTCTGATAATGTGATGACGAAATGAATGAATCGGCTGAATGATCCTGCGAGTGGACTTGTCTTGTATATGGGCGACCAGGTGTTGGATGTCTTGTCGTATTCATATTTGCCATAGAGCAAGTGACCAGTCATCTTCATATGGATAAGTATCGTACTTGTACCTTCGAGGTCGATCAGTACGTTCTTGGCACGTCTGTAGACTCTGACAATCCTCTTGCCCTTGACCGCTTTAGCAAATTTCTTGAAGTACTCGAGATCTTTTATATTTGACTTACCTTTGTAGTACGGACTGTTGTAGTCGCTCCAGAGTGATGTGATAACAGAACCCGATACGAGTCGGTCGAGGATAGTGGCTGTTGTATGGACTTCGGGTAATTCTGGCATGCTAGCTAGGTGTTAGGTTATAGCTTTTAGCTTATAGTATAATAGAAGAATGTTCAAATATTTATTTGCTTACCTAATTATCTTTTCTGTTTGTGGACAGGTGTATGCTGGATTTACTCCTACAATCACGAGCGATGATCTGATAGCTAAATACAAAAATAGTGAGAAGATCAGGGTGCTAATAGTCCCTGGCCACGATGACGAGTCACCAGGCACTGCGTACAGCGGCCTCAGAGAAGTAGATCTGAACCGCGCACTCGGCATACAACTCAGGGATGAGCTTGCTAGGGACAAACATTTTGAAGTTATATATGCTCACAACCCATCCAACAAAGCGGGCGATGGTGATCCTGGGTACGCGACTTTCCTGAAGAACTATTTCGATGAGCAGGCATCAGAGATAGATCAATTCCGCCAAAACGCGATAGAGAAGTTTAGTCGTTATCTAGAGCAGGGCAAAGTCGATACGCACGATGACAATGTGCCTCATGTTACAGCCGGCTCAAATATAATACGTCGTCTATACGGTATCAACAAATGGGTAAGCGAGAATAATATAGATTTAGTTATACATATCCACTACAACGATCATGGAGGGCGAAAGTGGTCCAAGCCTGGAATGTATTCCGGATTTGCAGTGTATGTTCCAGAGAGGCAGTTCGGTAACGCAGAGACTTCCCGTCAGGTAGGGGGTGCTATCTACAACAGGATGACCAAGGTAACATTCCCTAGCAACATGCCTACAGAGGCGTCATTCGGAGGGGTGATAGAGGACCAGGATCTCATAGCTATAGGTGCGCACAACACAGTGAGTGTTCCTAGTGTACTACTCGAGTATTCGTATATATATGAGCCATGGGTGCAGTCATCTTCTAGGGACAAAATCTCTGCTGTATTTGCTAGAGAAACCTATAGGGGGATACTTTCTTATTTCCAATCTGATTCGATATATAGTGCCAAACATACCCCACTCGCCCCATACACATGGAAGCGTGACTTTGGTGAAAATATCAAAGCCAAATCTCATACAGATGTATTTATGCTCCAGTACGCTCTCCGTTCACTAGGATTCTATCCAGCTTCAGGCAAAGATCAGAATGACTGCCCGATCACAGGTGTGTTCGGTCCATGTACCAAGTCTGCTCTAAAGGCGTTCCAGAAAAGTTATGGTATCAAACCAACCGCATATCTAGGACCCAAGACTCGTGAATTCCTAAATACTATTTATCAGAATTGATTTTAGATAGTTCTTCCTTTACTACCCCAGCATCAGACCATGGAGTTTTCTCACCATTTGGACCCATTATGTACGGGTCGGTGCCTTTACCCGTTATGAGCACTGCATCACCTTCTTTGGCAAGCCGTAGCGCTTTGGTGATGGCTACGCGTCTGTCGAGGATGATCTCTATAGGCTTTGATTTGATCGCTTCTTTCATTTCCTCGACTATCGCTAGGGGGTCTTCGTCATACGGATCTTCGTTTGTAAGTATTATGTTATCACAATACTCGTCTGCGATACGACCCATCTCGGCCCTCTTCCAGGTATCTCTGCCACCACCGGTGTTGCCGAGGACGCATATCCTTTTCTTGGCATGGCCAAATGATGAATACAGCGCGATGAGCGAGTCGGGTGTGTGGGCATAGTCTACTACGATCTCATAATTCTCGTTTCCCACATGCTCTGCACGACCTGCTATCCGCCCAAATGTGTTTATGGTTTCTTGGATTGTTTCTAGGGGTGTGTTTAGAAGTTCTGCGGTCTTTATCGCTGCTAGTATGTTGTATGCATTGAATGTACCTATAAGCGGGGAAGTAAACAACTCTCTCTGGTAGATAAATCTCACACCCTCTCTGTCCTCGTGGAAGGCTTCTATATCTGACAATGAATAAGTAACTTTGTTCTCTATAGGTATCCGCAGGAACCTCTCGCCCTCGGTATCGTCTGCGTTTATAACCATAGTCTTAATAAGCTTGGTTGAGCTTAGCATGTTACGCAGTATTTCTAACTTGGCTTCTCTATACGCCTCATATGATCCATGAGACTCGATATGCTCTGGAGCGAGGTTGGTAAATACAAATGTATCTAGGTCGATATATCTATGCCGGAACTGTCGTGCACCTTCGGATGTGATCTCTACCACAGCATGGGTACAGCCTGCACCCACTGCGTCTGATAGGAATTTCTGCATGAAGAATCTGCCGGGCATGGACATCTTGAACATGTTTGGCTTGGATTCATCGCCGATCTTGAACCGGATGGTGTTTGATAGAGCAGTTTTGTACCCAGCACTTTCTAGTATTGCGTTGATTATCTCGACAGTAGAAGATTTACCCTTGGTCCCTGTGACACCTATTACATATAGTCGGCGGGCAGGGAATCTGTAGTACAGAGCTCCTGTGAGTGCGATCACATAGTGATATGCCGGCTGGAAGAATTTGTAAATGCTATGCGGGATGAATTTCTCTATTTGGCGGAGGGTTGCATCAAGTTTCATGGGTTAATCATAACATTCTAATTATCCACAAGCTTTCTTGACAGGACTTTTGTTTGTAGTAGACTTTTTAATAAGTCACATATTAATCCGCAAAGCATTTGGCTTGCGGATTTTTCATTTGTTATTGCGAATTCTTTAGGGATTGCTTGATCATTGATGATTCTGACTAAACTGCAGTATAGTGCATAAAAGTCAAGACTTTTATGCACTAGAGATTATAATAGTCAGATGAGAAGAGAACAGAAAAAAGCCATAGTAGGAGATCTCAAGAAAAAGATGGTTTTTCTTGTTGGTCCGAGGCAGGTTGGCAAAACATGGCTTTCCAAAGAGATTATGAAGGAATATCACAGTCCTTTATATTTAGACTATGATAATTTGCAAGATAGACAAAAAATTAAGCAATTAGATATCTTGGATGGAGTTGATTTGCTGGTTCTAGATGAATTGCACAAGATGCCCAAATGGAAAAATTTCCTAAAAGGAATTTATGATGTCAGAAATCCTAACATGCATCTGCTTGTAACAGGTAGTGCTAGCCTGGAAACCTTTAGGCAGGTTGGGGACTCTCTTGCCGGTAGGTTCTATGTGCACCATTTATTGCCAATCTCGATTAAGGAAATAGAGACTGCAAACTCCCATTATTCCATAGAGAGATTGCTCGAAAGAGGAGGGTTTCCTGAACCATTGCTTGCTAGCTCTAACATTGATGCCAAAAGGTGGAGGGATGCATATGTCGATAGTCTCATAAAAGAGGATGTGATGGATTTTAAAGAAATAGAAAAGTTCAGGAACATGCGAGATGTTTTCGAAATCCTGCGCGGCAAGGTCGGTTCGCAAATTTCCTATGCAAATATTGCAAATGATGTCGGTATTGCCCCAAATACGGTCAAGAAATATTTGGAGATTTTCGAGGCTTTATATATTATTTATCTGGTCAGGCCTTATTCGAAAAGGATAAACAGGTCACTTCTTATTAACCCTCCCCCTAAATACCCTCACTTATGATATACTTTAGTAATGAAAAACAAAAAAAGTACCCTGAAAAGGGTAAAGTCTCACCGTGACTTTCGTTCTCTAAATGAAGACACTCAAGCCGAGTTACGTAGAATAGCATTAGCAAATATTGACAAAGGCCAAACTCTAGAATTTGTAGCCAAACTAATGGAAGTACATATACAGACAGTAAGAGATTGGATAAAAAGAAGAAAGGATTTAAAAAAGAGAGGATATAGAGGGGAAAAGAGGGGTAGGAATGAAGGCGATGATAGACTTTTGAATAGGAAGAAGGAACTAAAAATTAAAACTCTGATAGAAACTAAGACTCCAGATATGTTAGGTCTCGGAGCAGCTCTTTGGACTAGACGGATAATACAAAA
>JANNXY010000054.1:0-1506 GCA_031409775.1 bacterium
CATTATTGAATCAAACAACGGAATAAGTATCGATATCGATATGAAAGGAACTGAAGAAGTCCCCGTAACACTTGAACTCGTTTTTAGAAAAGGAGGCCAATTGAAAGGTGTTGAATCCGTAACACAGAAAACAGATACCTATATATTGAAAGGACAATCGGGTAGTTATACCGTTGAAAATGATACTATCAATTTTGGCCCAGGTAAGGCTGAACACAAATGGTTTGTTGTTCGTGGGGCATTACCGGCTATGGATGCACCTACAGTTTATATTACCGGATTTACTCCATTTAAACATACTATTCAACTTTCTTAAAAAAATAAAACATGATCAGTGTATTGTATTGTAAGAAAATAGAATTGAAAGCAATATTAATGATAGGAATTATTTTTTCCCCCCTGATCCCTTTCATGGCCGAAGCCCAAAAAGATTTCCAGAAAAAATACCAGTCGGAAATGATCCTGGCAGAAGAAGGCACCGTGATCGAATTGCCGGAAGGAACATTTACACTTACCAACACCCTGTCTCTCGAGGGAAAGAAAAAAATTACTATCCGTGGTAAAGGGATGGAAAAGACTATCCTTAGTTTTAAAGGACAAACTGACGGGGCTGAAGGTATCCGTGTAAATGATGGAGCAGATATTTTGCTGGAGGGTTTTACTGTTCAGGATGCAAAAGGTGATGCCATTAAAACCATGCATGTTACAGGTATCACTTTCAGGGATGTGAAAACAGAGTGGACTGGCATACCGGGTCCTGAAAACGGTGGCTATGGATTGTACCCTGTACAATGTAAAGGCGTTATGATAGATAAATGTCAATCCATCGGTGCATCAGATGCTGGTATTTATGTTGGCCAGTCACAGGATATTGTTGTAAAGAATTCCAAAGCCTTCCATAATGTTGCGGGTATCGAAATAGAAAATTCAATACATGCAGAAGTGTTCGATAACGAAGCCTATGAAAATACGGGTGGTATACTTGTTTTCGATTTACCCGATCTGATCCAGAAAAAAGGTGGGGATGTAAAAGTATATAGGAATAATATTCACGACAATAATTATATGAATTTTGCACCAAAGGGAAATATTGTAGCCACTGTTCCGAGCGGAACTGGTCTGATGATACTCGCTACTAAAGGAGTGGAAATTTATAATAACCAGATCATCAATAATCAAAGTGTGAGTACTTGTATCATTAGCTATTATACTACGCTTAAACCCATTAAGGATAAGCAATATGATCCTTATCCTTCAGCGATTTCTATACATGATAATGTGTATGAACGCAAAGCTGGATTGCCAGTAAGTAAAGACCTGATTGGAATGATCATTGGAAATAAATACGGACAGGATGTACCGCATATTATTTATGATGGTATCAAAGACCCGAAAATGCTGGATGCAAATGGCAATTGGATTCAGGGCCAGTGTATTTCTATTATCAATAATAAAGGCCAATCAATTATTAACCTGGATGCCGAACATAATTTTAAAGATATGGCC
>JANNXY010000055.1:0-2555 GCA_031409775.1 bacterium
AAGAAATTGTGCCCTGGTCAATTCCCACCGCCGTGTTAGCTGGACCCAGTTTTGCGGTAGAGGTGGCCAACAATTTACCGACGGCAGTGACCATCGCGAGCCAAAACATTCCGTTCGCGAACGAATTAGTGGCCCGCTTTCACACCCCCACTTTCAGAGCCTATATCAACACCGATATGATCGGCGTCCAAATCAGTGGAGCCATTAAAAATCCCATGGCCGTCGCTGCGGGAATTTCCGATGGCTTAGGCTATGGCGCGAATGCCCGCTGTGCCTTGATCACCCGAGCACTGGCGGAGATGAGTCGCTTAGGCATCGCAATCGGCGGCAAAAGCGACACCTTTGTGGGGCTTTCAGGCTTAGGGGATCTAGTACTGACCTGCACGGGCAGTCAATCGCGCAATTGGCGTTTCGGGTATGCCCTGGGTCAAGGCCATCCGCTCGACCAGGCGGAACGCGAGGTGGGTCAAGTCGTTGAAGGCCGACAAAATGCGATTATTGTTGCCCAACGCGCCCGCGCGTTAGGCATCGAAATGCCCATTCTCGAACAAGTCAGCCAGGTGGTGCAGGGTAAAATCACGGCGACCGAAGCCGTGCAAACCTTATTGACACGCTCAGTCAAATTTGAGTAGCCGCGCACCACGCTTGAACACCGCCCAATCAAACTCAACAGATGAGACACTTATCCGCTGAAGACGGACAGTCCAGCCACTCCTGCACGCGAACCTGATCGAGCACCACGTCCAGTGAACTCAATTGCTGGTTTAACCAGCGAATCAAGGTTTTTTGCCAATCGCGCTCAGATCTATACTGGGACCAGTTCGCCAGTTGTGCAGGCGCCTCATCCGTGAAATAGCGAAAAACGGCTGATACGGTGCCCTCATCAAGCTTCAGCAGCGCTTGAGAAACTAAGGTAAAATCCTCCTCCAACGCCCAAGCGCACGTCGCGACTTCGGTAACCTGCAGGTCAAGGCCCTGACGCTCTGTTTGGGTAAATTCATGAACCCGCAGCACGCGCTGGCCAAACGCATGAACCCCTTCAAGGCAGAAGAGGCAGCGTTTAGTCGATACCACCAGATGCACCACCCAGCTGCCAGGCTGAAGAGTCAATTTAGCGTTCAACTGACTCTTCACTGCCGTAGGCTCAGAATTAAAAAACCCATGCTTATCCCTGAGCAATTGAGCAGTACGCTGATCGTCCTCAACAACAGAGGGTACTAGCCCATCCCTCAGCAGAACACCTTGTGATATATAATTCATAGAAACATCGCAATAAATAATCTGAGTTAACTTCAGCAAAGGATTGAGCATCGTTTCAAGTTCAAATAAACCACAAAGTATGGCATTGTGATCAATTTTCAGTTGCCGAAGTTGCCCCAACGATTTGCCTTGACTGGCTTCATCAATAATATCCAATAGCTCTAGAAATCCAAGGAAGTTATTTGAAAGAATTAATACCGCGAGGTTGTTCAAAGCCATCGTCCTCAGGTGCTTCACGATATTATTAGAAAGGCTTTGATCAGAACAAGAGAGCACTGCAGGATTGGTGAGGCTTGTATCGAGATTTCCAACAAAGGCACAGCCTCGAGCACCGGCGAAGTCAAACAAGCGAATCAACTCAGGACTTGCGCCTTCACAACCATCAATCAAGGCGCCCAGCGCAGAAAACGTGTTGCTTGAACGACGTAGTAGGATGTATTCAGCATCGTTGTCAAGTTGATAAAAATAGGCATTTGCTCGCGGCGACAATACCAAGAGCTCGTCATTATGAAAATGCACAGACAATACTCGCTCGCCAAGCGGCAAAGACACTAACAGCCGACACACAGATTTTTTATTCAAAAAATCGAAAGATAGCAAGGCATTCTCAGCAAACAAGAATAGCTGTGAACTATCGCCCTTAAAAAACAGCGAGGTGACCCCAGAGTTCAATGTCTTGACGGACAGAAGCTCGAAGTTACTCTGGATTGAATAGATCTTCAGCGTAGAATTACCATAAACAGCGAAATATTGAGCATTTATTGCAACACAATAGTCGCTAACACGTGTGACTGAAGCTATTTTCGGCGTACTACTGTCAACAGCATTATCCAAATTGCGCACAGGGATAACCGAGTATCCACTCCAAAATTCAAGGTTAACTACCGTATCGGGCAAAACAAGCTCCCTTACACCACGCTGATCATACTTCAAGATAACTATCTTTCGCATAAAACCGTCAGTAGACGAATCTTTAACTGCTTGATCAGTAATAATGCAAAGCACACCTGGAGCCACCAACACATTTTTAGGCACCACCTTGATTGGATAATCCCAAGCTGGAACGTGATAAAGTGTTGCACTAATTTTTCCTTCAAGAACACGGATGATTATACCCAGAGAGCAGTCGAAAACTCCTGTACCTTTTTCTCCTAGAAAATGCATGGAACCGACATGGTGCTGTTGGAGAGCTTTCATTGAACCGGCATCCTGTCGGAAAGGTTGCCTTGCATTTCTTTTAACTACAATAATTTTTGTCATAGCATTACAATATATATCAGACACTAAATCGAAAC
>JANNXY010000056.1:0-2605 GCA_031409775.1 bacterium
ATCTACCCAACAGGTACCAAGGTATCAGATGAAGAAATGAGTCGGCTAAATATTCAAAGAGATGAGTTCCATCCCGAATGGAACTATACGATTAGACCGCAGAGGGTTGGTGTTGCTAGTAATTAATGGAAGGGGCCTTAGGAGAATAAATCTCCACTTTATCTTTAGTACTTCAAAGAGCATGCAAACCATACCCCCCAAAGCCATCTTACTTCTTTTGTCATCAACCCACCGCACTGGTACTTCCTCGACCTTGTACCCAAATGCTTTTGCAAGCTTAAGGATTTCAACATCGAAGGCCCAGCCGAAGATCGTCTGTACACCAAAGATCTTTTCTGCAGCTCTATAGTTAAATAACTTGAAGCCGTTTTGAGTATCTCTGATGTGGAGAGGGATTATCATTTGGACGAGCCAAACAAAAATTTTTCCAAGAACTCTCCGAAGAAAAGGTTGTGGTGTTATGATCAGAGCTCCGGGGACTTTCCTAGAGCCGATTACAACATCGGAGCCACTTTCCGCCATTTCAAGAAGCGAATCAAGATGACAGATATTAGTAGAACTGTCTGCATCCATAAATAGCCGCCACTCTCCCTTTGCTTCTAACATGCCGCGATTTACAGCGTATCCTTTTCCTAACCGTTCCTCCGAAACTATTTGGATATTTAGGAATTCTCGTTGGAGTTTTTTAAGAACGGTAAGCGTATCATCTGCAGAGTGATTATTTACTGCGACTATTTCCCACGAGTAATCCTTTGGCCTCAAGTAGAGGAGGATTTCTCGAATGGTTTCCTCGATTCTTTCCTGCTCGTTGTGACAAGGGATAATAATTGAAAGGTGCATAAATTATAAAAATACCGCCTACGCAAACTCTTTCAAGTTCACGTAGGCGGATAGTTCGACTACTTCACACCTTGTTTCCCCTCATTTTCAATTGTCGCCTTTGCCATACTCGCCCATCTCGTATCGATGTTGGGACCCTCTGTCCCAGCGATTATTTCTAAGAGTCCACGACGAGCTGGTCCCTGCTTCTTCATTACGGTTTGCCATACAGCAGAAGGATTCCTTTTCAATCCATCTAACATCGCAGGGGCAGCAAGTTCACGGAAGTTTGGGTGGCTATCCGGAATACTTGCCAGTTTGATCGTGCGAGTTGAGGAGATCGCTAACGCCACGTACTTAGCAACCTCATTTTCGCCTTTCGCGGTGAGGTCGGTGTACATTGTGTTTTGCGCATCCTCATCCATCTTGCTTACGACAACCGCTACGCAGCTGTAATCCCCAAGCTCTTTCCCACGATCAACCGCCATGTTAATGGCAGTCACTAGATCCGTCTCAGCTAGCTGCCTAAATACCTCATGGACCATCTTCGAATGCTCACTATCGATCTTTTCGATTTGAGCTTGTGGTGTTGTCATTCTATCTACATGTTCTACAACAGGTGTCTCGATAGGTTCAGTGGTAAGGGGAGCTTCGCTCTCGATTATCGGCTGCCGTAAAAGCGCCTCGATCCTGCTTTCTGTTGGAACGGCTGGTGGTGTCTTTGGCGCGATCACTTTTTGCATCACAGCTGACTCAGCAGGCCGATACGTATTTGATATTCCCCAAAGAACTGCGAGGATAATCGCAATCCCAAAAGAAACTAGATATGTTCGTGTTTTCATTTTATTGAGGTGTAGGTGTTGTTGCGGGTTTTGGAGTTGTTCTTTCTGCGGGCCTTGGTGTAGGTTGCGGTGGTGTTACCGGCGTCGGTGTTGGCCGAGGCAACCAAGGCCAGCTCCACCACGGTTTCGGGGTTGCTGCTGGCCTTGGGGTAGCGTTGTATCCTGGGGGTCTCCGGTATTCAGTGTAGGGGAGGCCGTCATCGATCTCCACCATATGGAATACCGGGTCATACCAGATGTACGTCGTTGCATGGGCTGTTGATACTAAAAACGGGATCTGCAAAGACGAAGTCGACTTAACGACTTTTCGCCCAAAGAACTTTCCGTTTTTAAGCTCAATTTCAACATCACCTTTATCGGTCGGGGCTCTGAACGCTTGTCCCGGGTAGGAATAACCCTCTCCGAATTTCACATCAAGGATCCGACCCGTATTTTTCTCAACGACACAACACTCTTTGCTTTACTTGTATTTACAGTCGAATTTCGCCTACGCGAATCTTCCTGTGGAGTTGCCCATATTGCTATGAGTAGCCCTACTACATAGAATGGCGCGTGGCCAATCTTACCAATCTTACCAATCCTGCTTTTTAGTAGGTGCATTTTTTGTATTAGTTGCTGTTTTTGTTATCCAAGCACTAAGGCAAAACAACCTAAGAATCTAACGCAAAGCTTATCCTTGCGTTAAGCCCTAAACTAGGTGTGAGTTGTCAAAGAACTCGGGTTTCACTTACACCTGAATGCTACTCTTCCTACTGTACTTGTCAAGTATTTATTTGGATTGTCTAATTATGTGTAAAATCATCAGGCACCCACAACCCACCTTTTAATATTCTCAAAAACATATAGATTTACGAAAAAAGGAAGTTTTAGGACTTCCTTTTTTGTTTGCGATGCCTCTCAAGTATTTCTCCGGGTGTCCGATAGTTTAAACATTTCATGATCTG
>JANNXY010000057.1:0-5327 GCA_031409775.1 bacterium
GCGGAGACCACCTCAATTCTTGCTTCGGTGATTCTCTCTTTGAAGTGGAACAATCCAACTGATTGGTTCCAGGGGTACTTGAAACTTGGTTCCGAGAAAATGGCCTAAATCAAGGGGATTGGGGGAGGTGTGGAGGGTTACTACACCCACCGTCCTTTCGGACTACCAAAAGTCCACTTCCCTCTAGGGGGGACTTTACGCAATTCTGTATTCGTATGTAAGTCTCCCCTGGAGGGGAGTACGTCTGTACTCAGACGGGAGGGGTGTGAAGTGGAGTGGAGTGGGTGTAATTACCCCACGAACTCAAGCAATGTTTTCACCACCTTCTTTATTTCCCCTTTACTAGTAGCCCGACCGAAGCTAAACCTTATAGACGACTCTGCACATTCTGTCTTACCTATCGCAGAGACAGATCTCGAAGACATTTTTAATTCCAGGTTACTACACGATGCACCAGCACTGCACATAACACCCTTCTCGCCGAGCGCGATAACCGCAAACTCGCTTGATATACCTGGGATACAAATGTTTATGATATGCGGTGAACTTTTATCTATGTCACCATTTATAGAATAATTTATCTTGCTTGCATTCAATAATTCAATAAAATAATTTTTTAATTCCTTTAACCTTTTAAATTCTTTATCTTTGGTTGCCTTGGCTTCTACCAGTGCTTCACCTAGCCCTACTACGAGAGGTACTGGCTCTGTACCAGGCCTCTTGCCTGCTTCTTGGCCACCACCGTTTGATATGGGCGATACTTTCACATTGTCACGTATATATAGTAGGCCTACTCCCTTGGGCCCATAGATTTTGGAACCATCGAGTGTGAGCAGATCATAATTCATGGTTTCTTGGTTTATTGGCAGATATATCGCTTGGCATGCGTCAGTATACAAGTATGGATATATAGTATTGTGGTCATGTCTGTATTTCTTGATAAATTTACCTATTTCACGGACAGGTTGGACCGAACCTATTTCGTTATTCACATAAATCACTGTGACCAATACGGTTTCGGGTTTGATAGCTCCTGTTATTTCTTCGGGCTTTACCCAGCTCACTTCTATCTGGCCAGTTGATTCCAGCAATTTCAGGGTCTCGCTCACAGCTGGGTGCTCGAACATGGTCGCAACCACATGTGGTTTATCCAGTTTACAGGCATTGATCACACCGAGCACTGCCATATTGGCCGACTCTGTTCCACCCGAAGTAAACACGATATTGTCAGCACGACAGTCCAGGAACCCAGCACATTTCTCTCGAGCCTTTTTTATTTCTATAGCTACTTTGCGTCCCTCGGGGTATATTGCCGATGGGTTGTAGAAGTCGTTAGACCAGAATTTCTGCATTGATTTCAATACACATTTGGAGGTGGGGGTTGTTGATGCATAATCTAAGTATATTGCCATATACAAATACATTAACGTATAATAAATCCCATGGCAATTTTATACATATCAATCGGAGCATTCACATTGGCTATTATCGCTCTAGTTTCTACACTCATTCTGTGGAACAAGATAAACAAGCTCCTGCGTGATGGGTCAGAGGGTCTACCACAAAGTATCGAGACACTCGGCAGAGAGCTCGATCAGCTACACGGGTTCCGTCGAGAACTCGAGCCGTACCTCACATCAGTTGAGTCCAGACTCAAGCAGAGCATCCGTGGACTTCATACGGTGAGGTTCAACCCGTTCAAAGGTGATGGCTCCGGAGGTGCACAGAGCTTCGCTACAGCTCTCGTAAACGACCACGGAGACGGTGTGGTGCTGTCGAGTCTCTGCTCACGCGACAGAATGAGCATATTTTCCAAGCCGATCAAATCATTTAGTTCTGAATTTGAATTAACAGAAGAAGAGCGCACAGCCTTGTCAAAAGCCAAAGAATCGTGCACACTCTAATCTATGCAGGGAGAATCAGTACCTATCCCCCGTCCGCCTGTAGTCGCGGTCATGGGTCATATCGACCACGGCAAGTCAACGTTACTTGACTATATTCGTCGTACCAACACCACAGACAGAGAAGCTGGCGGCATTACCCAGCGCATCAGTGCATATGAATGTACATATACGATGCCGGATGGCAGCGATAGGAAGATCACATTCCTAGACACCCCTGGTCACGAAGCGTTCGCCAAGATCCGTACTAGAGGTGCAGATGTAGCTGATATAGCGATACTTGTGGTATCAGCAGAAGACGGTGTGAAGCCACAGACACTTGATGCACTTAAAGCAATCCGATCCTCTAATACTCCATTTATAGTAGCGATAAATAAAATCGACCGCCCCAATGCAGATGTGCTCAGGACCAAGATGAGTCTCGCCGAAAACGAAGTCTATGTCGAAGGCTATGGCGGAGACGTCACAGCCGTACCTATTTCTGCGAAAACTGGCGAAGGTATCTCCGAACTACTAGAAATGATCATACTTACATCAGATGTTCTAGAGCAGATGAGTGACCTTGGCAAGCTTGCAGAGGGTATCATAATAGAAGCTAATACTGATAAAAACGGTGTTACTGCTACAGTAATAATAAAAGACGGTACACTAAACACCGGCGAATATATAGTATGCAACAATGCATATGCACCTGTGAGGTTCATAGAGGATTACAAAGGCTCCAAACTATCTTCTGCCACATTCTCTACCCCAGTGCGCATCACAGGATGGAGCGAGATACCACAGGTAGGTGATATATGTGTATCGGTCAAATCTCGCAAAGAAGCAATAGAGAAAGTGGAGGCAAATCTAGAGAAATCACAATCTAAGCAACATATCAAACAGTCTAACGTGAGCAAATCCGAGACACTTGTTCCTATAATTATAAAGGCTGATACACAGGGATCCATAGATGCAATACGCCACGAGATAGCCAAAGTGGATTCTGATCGTATCGCGGTCAAAGTGGTGCACGCAGAAATCGGTGAGGTTCGGGAATCGGATATCAAACTCTCCACCACTACTCCAGGCATAGTTATCGTCAAATTCAATGTAGGGATCGACAAACAAGCAGACATTATGCGTGAGCGTGTCGGTACCGAGGTTGCCTCATTCTCTATCATTTATGAACTATCGGACTACCTAAAGGATCTACTAGCAAAGAGAACCCCCAAGAAACTGGTAGAAGAAAACACAGGTGTTCTAAAGGTGCTCAAACAATTTAGCAAAGTCAAAGACAAACAAGTCATGGGTGGTCGTGTAGAATCAGGATCAATAGTGCTCGGTAGTAAAGTAAAGATAGTTCGCCGCGAGAATGAGATAGGTTACGGAGAGATCCGCGAACTACAAAGCCAGAAGGCTAAAACGAGTACTGTAAACGAAGGCAATGAATGTGGTCTCATGGTAGAGTCCAAGATCGAGATAGTCCCAGGCGACCAACTGCATGCATATATAAAAGTAGAAAAATAAAATGAACCACCGCCACGAAAAGAGAATGGAATATATGAAAGAGCTCGCAGGTGAATTCATCGCCCGAGAGTCCAACAGGAAATCCCTGATCACCGTAACCCGGATAGACCTCACCGACCACGAGGACAAATCACTAATTTACATTAGTGTTCTACCAGAGAACCAGGAAGCAGCTGCTATCGACTTCCTCGACCGCAATGTGAGCGATTTCAGGAAATTTGTAATGTCGAAAATCCCTGGTGGCAAGATCCCCTACTTCCGCTTCATGATCGACATGGGTGCCAAACTTACAAGGAAGATCGATGAGCTTTCCCAATAGGTCTGTTTTCTGCTAGTATAATTGCACGGCCATGTAGAAAAGTGGTAATTCAGGGGACTGCAAATCCTCGACCGCGGGTTCGATTCCCGCCGTGGCCTCCGTCGATCCGCCGAAGCCTCGGCGAAGGCGATCTGCCCGGGTGGTGAAATGGTATACACGAGAGACTTAAAATTTCTTGGTCGCAAGACCGTGTGGGTTCGAGTCCCACCCCGGGCACTTTATTTTTTGCTAATTATGTGTTAAATTTTCGAAACAGATAAATATTGCGCCCGTAGCTCAGTCGGTAGAGCGGCTCCCTTTTAAGGAGATGGTCGTAGGTTCGATTCCTACCGGGCGCACAAATAAAAATATTACGGGGTAATATTTTTATTTGTGCGCATGCGTGAGTGGCGGAATTGGTATACGCGCTAGTCTTAGGAACTAGTCCCGCAAGGGTTGGAGGTTCGAGTCCTCTCTCACGCACATATTGACTTTTTGGCATAATTTGGTAGTTTGTAAATAGATACAACAACCCTAATTCACAAACTACAAACCGCACGTACTACAACAAAATATGAAAAGAAAGCAAATTACGACCCTAGACAGCCTATTCCTTCACCGCATAGATGCAGAGGAATATGATGAAGCTAAGGACATGCTCGAAACAGGTTGCGTTATAAGTAATGATGCATTGGATTATGCGATCATGAGATTTGTAACAGGGGGATATACTAGGGATGAATCTTTGGTCATCTATCTCAAGTACCGGAAGCGTAAACTTACCCGAAGGGAGGCGTTGCGCGCGATTGAATTCCGTATCAACAACAACTGGAGATTGAGTGATGATACGCTCGAGATAATTCAGAATTATAAATTACCGACCACCCTGCTCGATAAATATATTCCGACAGCCAAAAGGATCACAGGATCTGATAAACGTCGGAACGCAAATGTTGCAGCCAAATTTGTGGACAGAGGTATCGTCTTGAAAGCAATTCTACGCTCACTTCAGATTCGCTCCCTGTATGATCGGGTGAATGGACCGGACGTGGAAATGGCTAGCAACCTAGCTAAAGCGGCCGAAATCGAAATTCCATCGAAGCCACTAATCCGTGCATTTAAATGTATAATTGAAAAATGGGGATTAAGTTCTGTGAAGGCGTTGTTAGCAGGAACGCCAAGAAATCCAAAAGTGATCGACGCTATCCTGAGAGCAACAATTGGTATGGATGTGCATTTCATTAGTCAAATCGAGATCGCACAGATGGGCGCAAGTCCAGAAATGCATCAGGAACTTATCCGATATCTCATCGAGGAACGTGAACCAGATACTGCAAGTCTGAAAAAATACGCCAGATCTGTCAAAGGATCGCTTGATGCTGAAACGCTATTGATGGTCGGTAAATTCATTGCTAGAGACTTCATACTACAAGCGGCTTAAGGGTCGCTTTTTTATTTACAGAAAAATGCAAAATTTGAGGCAACTTAAACTTAAGTTTTAATATATTTCTCTGTATTTCTGTTACAATTTCTAGATGAAAAAAAGAAACAAAAGCGTTTAACCAAAATTGATCGAGATGAGATTCATTTGTTAAGAAGGAAAGGGTTCACTCAAGAAG
>JANNXY010000058.1:0-36507 GCA_031409775.1 bacterium
GCGCCTAAAGCAGATAATGCTGTATCAATATTTTTATACTTCAATGTTTGTGAATCTGGAATAGCCGTTGCATCATCTCCATAAAATGGATCTACATATATCGTTTGATTAAAAAGTGGGCCAGTTGCTGGCGCAGCAACAAGCGGACTTCCAACGGTTCCGTTTCCTGTGATTGTGGTTCCGTCTGTAAATACTCCGTTAAAACCAACAACCTTGACTTCATTGTTTCCACCACTGACGCTTATTACACCGCCGCCATCTGGCAGAATATCGTAAATATAATTTCCAATAACTCGCCATCTTTGGGATGTGGAATCGTATTGAAACGTAGCCATACCATTGATAGGAAGTGACCAATCATCCTCATTAACAACGATAGAACCTGGAGACATAATTCTGTTTGCAACCAACGAAGATGAAGAATTATGCAAAAAGAAAATGGAAGTTGCCCCAACATTATGAATAATTAAAACTCTACCATCAGTTCCGCCAGCAAATCCTGTAAAAGATGGAGGATCAAAAACATCGCCTACAACGCGAAGGGTTGTAATGTTGGCCATACCAGCTTGCGTGTAATTGTTTTGAATGCTAGATAAAACTGGCGTTGTTAGTATGCCAGAAAATTCCCAAGACTCTATACCAGCTGTAACAATTGGGTTTGCTGGATCTGTATTATCAACAATTACGTTCGGTGCTAGACCAGTCACAGAATTGACAGCGCCACCACCAGAAACTGATGTTTCAATAATATTTCCAGCACCATCTACCGCTAATCCAAATGCAGGTGTTCCGGTGTATGTTCCTAGACCGTATTGGAAAAACTGTACTTGGCCTGTAGGTAAAAGAAGTAAAGATGCAAATGCATTTGGATTAAAAGCAATGGTTCCTGATCCAAGATTTGAAAAAGATAGCCATCCATTTTGCCCAGCATCACGAATAATTCTTGCTGACCAATCAGGATGAATGGCATTGGCTGTTGATCTAAAATCTAACGCGACATTTGTATTGTTACCTGCAATGGAAGATAAATAGCCAAGTTCAATGACGTTAACGTCTTGGCGAAACATGTGATTGAAAATATGGATTCGTTCCGCAGCTGCGGCTGTGAAAAATAAATTGAAGCCGCCCATCGTAGCTGTTCGATTAGACGTAAATGTACCGTTATTGGTATAAATATTCTGAGCATTAACAATTGGGTCAGTTGCAGGCCCTGTAATAGTAACGTTAACTCCAGGATTAATAGAATTAACTGATCCACCACCGCCCCCGCCACCTGGGCTGCCGTACAACATTTGAATGTCAACTTTTTCGCCCGCGAGTACACCTTTAGGCGAAAGGACGTAGCCAATTGCATCAACGGTTGTAGCCACAACCATGATGTTTGTATTCGGTCCACTCTCTTTGACTAGTTCGCGATAAGGAAGGTCAACCCCAGCAACAAATGTAAGTTGCTCGGTGTCCTTGGTCTGTGTCCAAAGTCGCTCAGTGTATTGAGCCATTTTTGGACTCCCTATTTAATGTTTAGAACTTTTCGTGCTTCTTCTAAAGATGCGGCAACGCCCATATCTGTTTTGCTTGCACGAATTTCACGCGCTTTAGAATACAAAAGAGCTTCTTTTTCTTTGTCGCTGGTTGCAGCGGCTGGGTTTACATCTTTGTATTTTGTAAGTTCTTCGATTGCTGCGTTACGTTTGGTAACAGAATCAGTAGCATCTTTTTCAAGTCCTACAATTACTTTGCTGAATTTTTCTTCTGACATTTCAACGTACATTTCTTCCATTTCTGGGTTCAATGTAACGCCTAGATCTTTGAAGGTTTTTTCAAGACGGCCTTTACGTTCAAGGCTTGCTTTTTCTTTTTGAGCAGCTTTGAGCTTTTCGTTTTCTTCTTTAAGAGCTGCAACTTCTGCTTTCAAGGATTCTAGTTCGCTTGAACCTTCGGAAGCTGTTTCTTCTTGTTTTTTTTGTTCGCAAGAACAAGCAAACTGAAAAGCTTCTTCTGGTGATTTGGTGAATAGTTCCGCAAATTGTTTCATTTCTTCGGTCATAGTTGTCTCCTGTTGTATTTCGATTTCTTCGTTTTGATTAAATATTGTGGTGCTTGTTTCACTATCAGCCCCCAATGGTGTTAGTGAAACCTCTTTGATTTTGCCACCCATAAAGATCGTGGCAGGGCCTGTTACTTCTTGACCGTTAACGGTCATTGTCTCGTTTTTTTGTAAATTGCGAATCGTTTCAGGTTCAATATAAACTGATTCCTGCATTGGGAATCCTTCGCCTTTGATTAGTTCGTATAGGTATTTACCGTGTTCGGTAACGTTTGAAATGGTTCCGGAAACTTTGACGTCATTGGAGAAAGTAAGCTTTCCAGAGCCTACAATTTTTTCCATGTCGTGATTGAATAGAATTGGAATCTTGGGTTTGGATTTCATCGAGGCAACGTCAAAAATCAGATCGCCCCAAAAGGCATGACCTTTGATCATTTTGCCTGAATAGGCAATTCCGGAAAATGTTCTGTCGTCCCCAATTTCTGAAAATTGGTTGTGGTCAGAGCTGAAGACTAGGTCTTTCTTTTTAGCTTTGATAAATTTCACATTTCCCCCTGATAATCCTTGCTTACTTTTCCGGTTTTGTAAATTGTTTTTTGTTTTTTTCAAACCAAATGTCTTGATCTTGGGTTCTTAAGAGCTTTCGATTGATCGCGGCTTGCCTGATTGTTTTGGTGAAAAGGGCTTCCTTTTCTCTGTAATAAACATCCAAGCTTTTGATAGGCTTGGTTTTATTGAATGACCAGCCTTCATCGGGTTTCAAATCAGGATCGGATAATTCAGCAAGCGGAGTAGTATCAGCGTCTTGGCGACCCAAGTTTAGAACAAAACACCTGCAATTAAAGCCAAGTGGTGGCAAGTTGGTTTCCCAAAATTCATCATCAGCCCTTCGAGTTATACCATCATTGGCTGCATGGTTTGGGCGCGTTCGATCATCTAAAATGGCTTGGTATTTTAACCAATCCAAATCGTTATCCGTATCAAGCCCAACCTCAACGCGGCCCCGGTTGTATTCAGTTGTCATGAATGTTCGGAAAATCGTATCGCGCCTAACGTCTGACAGTTCAATCAAAGCGTCAAGGTCAACGGTTTCCTGCCATTCTTTAAATGATTGGTTATTATCGAATGCTTCGTTTAAGCTTTCCAACGTTTTCTCAATCGTAGTCATTCGCTCAATACCGGAAATGGTGAACGCCATTGATCGAAGTTCTTTCGGGATTTGATCATAGAAAACTTCTGGCAACGTTTCGACGCGCCTAGTCGATTGATTAATGATCTGCTTGTAGGTGCCGTTGCGTGGTCTAAACGGAGTCTTTGCCATTTACAAAGCCCTCGAGTTTAGCCATGTACAAAGCCTTTGTTAAAACTTCTTCAAACTTGCCAGAATCCTTTTCTATTAAGATTGCGAGCTTTTCTTGCAAGTCTTTTTCGGATTTGGCCGATTTAATCGCGCTTCGCAATTCTTCTTTTGAAAAAGCATTGGCAGACAAAGCAATCATTTCATTTTCAAGGCTGATTTGCGCTTTGACTTGCGAGTCATCAAGCTGTGCAAACTTGCATGAATGCTTTTTAAGGCCCATGTCTTTGAAAATATTAAAGGTTTCGTCTTTGAATCCAAAACGGGATGCTGGTTCGGTAACTGCGAAATGCTCGGGATCAATATCATAATTCTCGGTGAAGTACTTGTCATTGAATCGAACGCCCATATCGTGCAAAACTTTATCTCGGGTTGCAAGTTCTTGTTGTACGCCTTTTGGATCTGCAAAAACAAATGTTGGAATGTCCCCTGTGAATCCATTCAGATAGAACAACGCATCAATGCAGCTTTGAACGGTCCCGGCTAGTAGGTCGCAATCTGATTTTTTCTTTTCAAGGCGTACTTGATTGTGAACTTCACCTAACGCAAGTGAGCCTGTATCACCTGTCCCACTGGTTAAGGTTTGACCCAAAATAACGCGCTGAATTCTTTCAGTGACAGATTTCTGGAATTGATCAAACGCTGCCCCGCCAGCCCCTACACCTTCAACGGCTGAAATGGTTACATCATTGGGCGTGACTAGCGCGGTAGGACGTTTTGATTCTCCAAGCTTTTGAAGAATCTTTTTCATATCATCGCTGGTCAAGTCTGTTTTAGCGTGAAGCATTGGAGAACCCCAACGCTCTAAGTATTTAAGATAGAAATCCCATCCGTTACATTTGAAGTAATATGGATAATAAACCTTGGCAAGTAAGCTTTCCCCTAGCGGATTTCTAAAGGTTTGCTTTGAAACGGTATGAAAAAACTTATACGGTTCAAGCGGTGTTTTGGCTCCATCGGTTGCAGAATAGAGAACGTTTTCGCGGGTGATGCCAAAATAATCAAATGGCTGGTCATACACTTTACCCCATCCTATACGCCCGCCTTCCATTTCATAAACGACTTGAATGACTGAATAGCCATAGGCAACAGCCCACCAAGAATAGTTTAAAATCTCTTTGATGTTCCAAGTTAAGTTGTCATAGATAAAGGCATTGACTTCATCGGACCCACCTTCAAGCGTCCAAGGCGTACCCACAGCGGCTTCCATTCGTGTATCAATGGCTGAAGCAACCTCATCATCATAATATAATTCGATTAGTTTTTTACGTTCTGGAATTTTTCCAAAATAGACAACTGGGTCAGCTACATAGTGAAGATTGTCAAAGAAACGATTTACAGTTTCATATTCAAACATGCGCTGCATGCTTTCAGGCGGTACAGTTCGGGGCTTTGGACGTAGAAAGTCAAATAATCCCATATTAAAAAATTCTTTCCCCTAGACTCATAATCAGTCCCCCTGATTGAGTTTTTAAGTTCAACAATGCCATTGAACAAGCGTCAACGGTGTCGTCATGTGATGAAAGCGGAAAACCTAGCAGCTCGCTGACTAAAATATCATATTTTTCATCCTTTGGAATGTAAATGTTTTTCGCTTCAAATAATGGAGCTACTGCCATGAGTCTTGCATCTTTGGATGTTTCAGGCTTCCAAAGTCGGACACCCGATATATGCTGCTTGATTGTTGAATAGACAGCGGAAGCATTGGCCGCGTCTTCTATGACAATGTTGGTGCAATCTTTATGCTTATTTAAAAATTGTTTCATGTGGAACAATGTCTCAGTGAAATCAAATTGGCCTCGGATCATATCAAGCAAGTAGAAGTCAGCTCCTACTTTTTGCCATTTCTGACCAACTACATAATCAGATCCTTTGCCCTTATCTGTTTTCTTTTTGCCTTTAAAGGTTAGATCGAATGTAATGATTGAATCATTTGTGACAATCTTTGGAAGCTCGGTATATCTCTGAATCCAATCGGATTTGATGATATTGCCCTCGCTCTTGGTCGGCTCTTGCTGATAAAGCCCTTCAAAGTTAAGCGTTCCAACTTCTTTTTTGATCGTTTGAAGAACTTCCAAAGGGTACATTTCAGGCCATAACGCTTTACCCTCTTGATCAATAGCTGGAAGCTTGATGTATTCCCATGTTTCACCTGAGTTTCTTAATAGCTCCCCAATCAGATCGTCTTGATGCCAACGCGTTTGAACAATGATGATCGATCCATTGGGCATTAAACGAGTACGCAAAGTATTTTTATACCATTCAACTATGGCTTTGCGATGCGTCTCAGATCGTGCTTCATGCTCGTTTTTGATTAGATCATCGATGATAATCAAATGGCCACCGCGTCCGGTAATTGCACCACCTCGACCGATTGCGTAATAGTTCCCGCCTTCCATGATCGAAAAGCGTTTCTTGGATTTGCTGGAATTGTTAACATTAATCGGGAATATCGTTTTATATTCCTCTGACATCAAAACGTTTTTGACATACACCCCAAAGTCTTCGGCCAAGCTTTGATTATATGCGGTGGATATAATATTATGCTTAGGGTTTCTACCTAGATAGAACGTCGGGAAATGTTGGGAAATCATGAAAGATTTTCCGTGTCTTGGGGGTAGTGAAATAATCAAACGCTTTGACTTCCCATCGGCTATATCGTCAAGATGCCCCGCTATTAATTCATGATGCCAATTGCGTTTGAAATTTCGATTGATGATATGGCAGTACGAAAGAAAATAACTTCGCGCAAGGTTTGTCCATTCATTCATATTTCTTTAAGTATTTAAATTTCAACTCGTAATTTATTCTTTGAATGGTATTCCAAGTTCTATCTAAAGTTTTTTCCCTTTCTTTGAATTCTTTCAAATGGCCATGAAGTGATTTATTTAATTTGAAATGAAAATCTTCTTTCCATCCTTTTTTTAAAATTAAATCTTCCATGAGCGAGCCTTTTTATTTCAATCGAATAGTAGCAGCTAAGTGAATAGCATAAGCATACATCAACGGGCTGAAAACCCAGACCCAATCATATTTGAAATGCTCGGTTATTTTCAACACATGAAACACAACGAACAACACCAAAGCTATTAAAGCTAATACTCTTGTGAACATTTTATTTTCTCCTTTTGTTTTTGCCTTTTATCGGCACCTATAAGAATCTCGAAAAATCTACACAATCTTTCCTTGCAATTACAATCATAAATTGTCTTACAAGCTGGGCATGGTTTATCTTTAGAATTTTTCATCACCACTTCCCTTCTGGACATTTTTCAGAATCCATTCCGGCCTTCACAGCTATATAGCACCCACACTTTTCACATCGATTTAATTTTAGATATGAACATGCCTTGCAAGTTTTAATTCGATCTTCAATAATATTTTTAGGTGCAAGAATTTTTTTCGCTTTCACTGCATGATTAGCTGCATTAAAAACAGAGAGTGCAAAATTAAGTGCCATGCTTCCCATGCTGATCGGGAGTATCTTTGGGCCGCAACAAGAACTCATTTCTTTTTCTCAATTGTTTTAGAAGCAGCTTCAAGCGCAGCGCGTTTTTGTTTATCTGTTAACTCATCAATCATAGAATCATTTTTTTCGGATACGTTTAATTGAATCGAAGGCTTGCCCATGATTCGATCAAAAAACTTTTCAATAATGTCATATTGTTTTTTTGAAATCGCATCAGCAAAGATTGAATCGAGAAGTGTTGCACCCTCTCGCGTGTAATATGCGTAGGCTTCTTCTTTTGTCATTGCCAATCCAGCAGCGGTTGAATAGATTGCGGATTTTACAGCGTCCCGAATTAATTTATATTCATAGGGAAGCTTGAGTGTAAATGCATGACCATAATCAAACCGCCCTTTTGAATCGCGTCCAATGTTACCAAGGTCTGACATATAGTATTAATCATTATTCAAAACATGAAATATTTCAATTTATTTCTGAAATACTTCATGTTGTGCTATTTTTATTTTATGGAATTCTATTTGAAACCTGTCGAATCTTGGACAGGTGAAGAACTAAAAAAGTTTCGGGAATACTTTAAAGTGTCGAAGGTGACTATGGCCGAGATTCTAGACGTAGGACCTGAGCGTATTTGGCAGCTTGAAAAGGGTGGCTTGCCGCTATCTCCTAAAATGAAGCGCAATCTTTCCAAAAGGTTTTTTTGTACCAACGTTAGATTAAGGGGTGGGACCAATGGTTGAAAAATTTACAACAATTCAGGGGTTAAGTCCCAAAGTGGCCGACGTTTTTGTTGAGCGTCAAAAGGCTGAAATCTTGGGTTTGTTTTCTGAGAAAGGGGAGCTTTGTTATTCAATGATGGTTAAGCTTGGTAAAGATAATAACAAAACCTTTGTGAATAATACTGGTTTTATGAAGCTATTCAATGAACTACTTGATTCAGGTGAGCTTGTATTTACAAAAACTGGATCTTGCCCTTATACGGGTAGACCTACAGAATATTACAATATTTTAGAACGTTCGCTGGTTATTGTCGAAACTTTGAAAGAATCAGCGTCTAACCTATTGAAATACATGTCAGAAAACAATCTCTATGTGTTAAGTCAGAAAGATTTGGAAAAACTTCTGTAATGGAAGGCTTTGTCTTTATGTTTCTGATTCTTGTGATTTCTCTTTTATTCTATTCTATTTCCAAACCATAAAAGCCTACGTTTGATTGATTGTCGAAGTTGGTTAGACAAAATACCTATATTTGTTCATTGTAAATAATAAATAGACCCTTCAAGAAAATCCTACGCCCTTAGAAAGCAAAAAAAGCCCTTAGTTACCTACGGACACGGGCTTTTTTGCTAGTACGTTAAAAGGAATAAGGACACTGTGCAACGGAGTTTTTGAATTGAAAAATGAAAAGTTTTTTATCTTATAACTTATTGAAAGTATTAATGAAAAAATAGGCGTTTTAAAGCTTTGTGATTTTGGGTCTTTTTGAAAAATGTGATGGGAATATTTCTCGATTTTATCGTGCTTTCTGAGGATTTGTTTATATGGCCTTGATATAGCTATACTTGCGCATTGTCCTATGTACGTTTCAATAGGGTATTGGGTTTGCTGCGCATTTCCTATTAGAGTTCTATAAAATCGAGAAATTTTGAACTATAGCGAATTTCCGTAATTTCAACTTATACACAGGTTATGCACAGGCTGTGGATAACTTTTACTCATTGCATACGTTAAATCGGGACGTTGTGAATGGCCATACTGAATACAGCTTTACAGGCTATTGGCTGGGGGAATCAGGCCCCGATCATGGGTGATAACGCAACATCCTAGGGGGATAGGATGAAGGGTTATGCTTTCAAGCCTATATAAGCAATATGGGTGCCAATACGTTTAATATAAGAAATTTAATGTACCTTTAAAATTCTTTGATTATTTGTCGCTTTTTTGTTGCTATCGCTATTTCGCTACTGCTATAGTGATTTCACATATGAGCTATACAACCAAAAAAGAACTACAGGAAATCGTAGATAAATTAGTTATTGTGATTTGTAGGTATGAAGTCCTTATGGACCTATTGATCGATCCTAAATATTTACCTTTCCATCAACAAAAAATAAATGAGATAAAAGAACAAATTTTAGGAGCTAAAAATGATTGACTTAATACTATCAATACTCGGAGCCGCCAGCATTTACGTTTTAAGTGTTTTGATGTTTTGTTTATAGAAAGGGATATATGCTTAAAAAAGATTTAGAAATTGAACTGAAAATCGTTGAAAAATATGCAGATGAATTGAGAAGTAAGGTTCAAAAGTTAGAAACAGAAAACAAAAAATTTGATTCACAATATAAAAGAATTCAATCCTATATTAAAAATATCATTACGGTTTTACCAGAATTAAAGGGAATATTTATTGGAGTTGACTTGCCTGGCGACCTTCCTAGAAATTTTATAAATTTTTATCCTGATGATTATTACAATGTAAATAATAGAAACAGAGATGCTCAAACTATATTTACAGTTAGAGACGAAATAAGAGTACGAATAGAATACATTGAGAGATCTCTTTCTAACATTGAAACTAAGATTAATCCTGAAAGTGGATATTAAAATGACCGATGAACAAATCATGCAATCGATTCTAGTAAGAACGTTAGAAATCCGAACCGTTTTGAAAGCACAAAATACATTTAAAATGTCTGAAGTTCATAAGATCAAAACCTTTTTGAATCAACGATACTTGAATCCGAACCGCTATCGTTATTATATGACACTAAGAATTAACCCGGATGATCCTATTGTTATTACAGATAAGGAAAAAAATGTTTTCTTATTGGATTTTACGGACGCTCCAAAGATGCAGTTTAAGAAAATCGGAACGCATACCTATGAAACTGGGTTTTTGTTTCAAGAAACTTTGAATGATAAAATGAAAGCTATGGAAGCCAAACTATTACTAAAAGAAAGTGAAGGTGCCTAATGGACGTGTTTGACCCTTATTTTTTTGAATCACAAGAAAAGCTTTTTCATGTGGTTGCCAGTATCGATCTACTCAATGACTATGTTTCTAAAAACACCATTGACGCAATCAACTATTTTGACCGTGAAAAGCTAAAAGATGCCGCTCAAAAGCTTGAAGCGATTGCGAGATTGTTATGATTGCCCTTGAAAACATTATTGACAATATGACACCTTCTGAGATTGCTCAGGATATGTATGATCGTACAGGCCAAATTGTTTGTTTGGATGATGAAACTGAATATTCACTTAAAATGAGAATGGAGCAAGATTCATGGGACTATTAAACGATAGAGCAAACATTGAAAAACGATTGCATTTTTATTGGCCCAATCAGTCAACCAAAGAGCTTTTGGCTTGGGTAAATGATTTGGACGGAAGCTTGCGGGTTGACCTTGGAAAGCTTGACACCATGGAGCAATCCAAAGCTATATGTCAGTGGTATTTGTCGGTGTGTGACGAACTA
The DNA here is from genome assembly GCA_031409775.1 of bacterium. GTDB lineage: Bacteria > Patescibacteriota > Minisyncoccia > Phycocordibacterales > CAIZIN01 > JANNXY01. The sequence continues at coordinate 10,352 of JANNXY010000058.1, forward strand.
TAAAAAATAAATAAATACTTGCATTGTGTTGGTATTTCGCTACAGTAAGGAAATTATATGTTGAGAACTGGAAAAGATTTAAAGAAACTAAGAAGGAAAATGAAGTGGTCACAAAACGACCTAGCGGAAAAGATTCATTATCGAAGATGGACAATCTCGGTATTGGAGAGAACCGACAAAAAGCTGACACATAAAATGGTGAGTTTAATTAACGATATAAAATAGAAAGGAATGGGGATTAGTATTTTCAAGGACGCTAACCCCCGACTAAAGCAGATGGACAAAATAAATGATAGCACAACAATTGTTGTAAAACAAATACCTACCGATATTTCAAATATCAGGCAGTTTTACGAATATGAAAACATAACAATTACGAACCGAGACGAGTTTGAAACCGCTTCGGCTTATTTCCTTCAAACCAAAGGTCATTTAAAGCTAGTTGAATCCGAGCGTGTGAAAATCACAGGCCCAATCAATCAGGCCTTAAAAGCAACCAACGATCTATTCAAACGTATCAGCGACCCTTTGAATAAAATCAAAGATCAACTGAATTCAAAAATGCAAGTATTCGCTGACAGTGAACGTAAGAAACTTGAAGATCAAAAACGCATTGAGCTTGAAACTCAAAAGAAACAATTTGAAGAAGATGCCAAAAAAGCAAGACTTGAAGCCATTGAATTAGGATCTGAAACCGCATTAGAAGTTGCCAATAATTTTGAAAAGAGAGCCAAAGAAATTGATACTGAAAATGTCGAAGTAAAACAAACCGTTCGACTAGGCGCAATCGGTACAATGGCAGAGCGTAGAACTTGGAAATGGAAAGTTGTAGACTTTAACAAAGTTCATCGTGATTTCTTAATGATTAATGAAAAAGCAGTGAATCATTTAATGAGAGAAATTTTAGCTGCCGGTGGTCAGGATTTAAAAATGGAAGGCATTGAATTTTACCAAGAAACAAGTTTTTCAGCAACAACCCGATAGGAGATAATTATGTCAAAAGAAATGCAAAAATTAGAAACGTTAACTGTAAGTAAGATGGATGAAAAAACAAACCTAGCATTGGTACAAGCCTCACTAAACAAAGACTGGAAAGCTGTAGATCAAAATACTCGCGTTCGCTTTGTTTCAAGGCTCTGCGAACAATTGAAAATTTCACCAGTATTAAACCCTTTTAGATTTATAGATATGAAAGGCGTAACAGTTCTATATGCACCTGCAGCTGCAACAGCTTTGATAGCTAACGCGAATAGAATTAGTCAGGAGATTTTAAAAGAAGTTTATGACAAAGAAAAACAAATACTAAAAATCTATATTCGATCATCTCAACCAGACGGACGTTTTACTGATGAATATGCTTCATTGTATCTTGGTTCTAATGCGGGTGAAGTCAGAGCCAATTTAGAAATGAAGTGTTTAACAAAGGCAAAGCGTAGAGGTGTTTTGGCATTGGTTAATATGTCGATTCCTGATGAAGATGAAGCCGAATATTTAGAGTCAGCTTCATTGAAAAATAATGCAACCAGTATTCCTTATTCAAAAACTTCACAATTACAGGACTCAGTTTCAGAAAAAAAAGAGCCTGTGGATGTTGTAGAAAAAGAAGATGTTGATTCCGCTCGAATGGAATTGATGGATTTAGTGACAAAAGGCGAATCTAAGAAGATGGAGGTTTTGAAGAAATTCATTGCCGATCATACTGAAGGCAAAAATCTTGCTGAGTTGACTTACGATGAATGTCATTCCCTTATTGCAGAGATTGAAAGCTATAAGAAGCCTGAACAATCAGAAGATAACTACGACCCAGAAGTACAGCCAGAGTTGTTATAATGTATGAAACTGAGAGGGGATTTTGATGCAAAGCCTATTGATAAAAAATGTTCAAGTTGCTGCAAAGTATACACTTGCACGATTGAATATTTTTACAAGAACGACACTAGCGCAATCGGATTTAGTTCTTGGTGTGTTTGGTGTCATAGAAAGAATAAACAGAGGTTAAGACATGGTCAGACAAACAAGTATTAATACGTTTAATAAAATTAGATCAGAAGGTTTGCTTTCTCTTAGACGATGGCAGGTATATAACATTCTATATAATCACGGGCCAGCAAGCGGGAATGAACTTCTAATTCATTTTCGTAAAAAATACGGGACATTATACGGAAATTCCCCTGTTGTAACTTCAAGGCTTGGAGAACTTAGGGATTTAGGAGTTGCTCAAGAATTAGGAACTAAAGTTTGTAGCATTACACAACAGACAGTTACCGAGTGGGACGTAACGGACAGCTTGCCGAAAAAGATTAAAACCAAAGGTGAGTTTCGTATGATATGCGAAAAGTGCAATCAAAGCTTTAAAGACAAGCCCGTATTTCATGGAACAAAGGAAGCAAGTTTGTTTCCTTGCAATGGGAACTTTACAAGATGGAAGAAGGTTAAATGATAAATATTATAGATAAAAAAATAGGTTGCCTATTTGGTCATGAAGATATGCATTGGGTTAATTTTTGTAGTTTCAAACCCATAGATAATTCTATTCTTGTTTATAAAGTTATGTATATGGCCGATTTTTTAGGGATAAAAACTATTGGAGATCTAATCAATGAAAATGAATTATCTATGTTGAGAGTGAAAAACTACGGAATGAAAACTCATTCATTTTTAAAACATACCTTAAAAAAATATGGATTAAAAATACATGATCAATCTGAAAAAATTCAACATAGCACGAAAAGAATTGGCAATCATTTATATTATGTCCAACATTCCAGTCTTTGCGAATGTAAGCTAAAGGAGTTTGAATCAAAATGAAAAATATTCTTAAATCAGCAGATTGGAAATCATTGATTGCAGTTATTTGTTTAATAGTTCCGGTTTTATTTGGATTGAAACTATTAGAATCAAAGGCTGTTAAATATTCAAAAGTTTGGAATTATAAAGCTAAGGAAAAGAAATGAAAGATCCAATCCAAGAGATTAAAGAAAGATATATCCAAAAATATCAAAAAGATGGCATTGAATTCGTGTTTTCAACTGGCACGCAGAACAAACTTATAAAGACATCCAAAACCTACTCGCTCTCACATCCATCTACGAGAAAGAATTACTAGCTTACGTATCACAGAACTACATTGATGATATTAAAAAAGAAGTTTTTAAAGGAGCCTAGACACATGGACAAGATAACGAAACTACCGTGGAATGTAATTGAAGGTAACTATACGAATCATTTTGGATTATCTTGTTCAATTGGAACTTATGGTTGCAACCTAACCAAAGCCGATTCCGAATATCTCTGTCGAGCCGTGAATAGTCATGAGGGTTTGGTGGAAATCGCCAAAGCCTATTTAAAAACGTTGAACTCGAAGTTTTTGGATTATCAAAAAATTGAAAAAATAATCAAGGCCGCCAATGGGGAGTGAAGTTAGTCTACGTAAAGCAAAGTGTATCAAAAAATCTGAGCATACTGATAGATTTGAAGTCGGGGAATACTACCTCTATAGAATAAATCATAAACACAGTACCAGAATGATGCACGACATATCGGGTAAAGATATGAGTTTCGGGTTTGAATCATTAAAGTTTAAAGAACACTTTGAAGATATTAAGGATTCCAAATGACCTGCCCCACATGCGAACCCAGTGACAACGAGAAAGGATGAAGGATGATTGATTTAGAAATTTTAAATAAAATTAAAGCTGGATTTTTAGAAGTTGGTGATCTTGAAGTTAGACATAAACTTTATATTTTGCCGTCTGATTTCATTGAACTCATCCAAGCTCTATCCGAGGCGAAAGAGATTATCGAAGATCATAGAGTTACTTTTCCAGCAAAACAAATATGGCTCTCCCGCTATTTCCCAGACACCAGAAAAGAGGTATGAATGAAAGTTATTGTCATAATAATTCTTACATTCTTCATAATCTTTCCAATATTTATAGTTGAAAGACTTGCTCAAGATCACAAGATAACAATGTTTGGTAGATATTTATTTCAGAGGATTAAATGACCGAGAAAAGCGAAGATCAGGTGGTTTGGATTTTATCTAATTGGTCAACAGGTGAAAAATTACTCCAAACAAATAACTATCCAGATGTGCATAAATACATGTGTGAAGAAGGTAAGGATAAATCTATCCGATGCGATAAATATATTCATGACTCCAAATACCTAGCCCTCAAATCAGACCTAGCTGTAGCGGTGGAAGCTTTGGAGAGAATAGAAGATGATCTTATGCCTGGAGATTTATACGAAGGGTCAACGCCATACACTGAAATGTTTTGGGCTGCTCAACGATTAGCCAAAGAAGCTCTTGGTAAAATAGGGGATCTTGCCGAACCATTAGGAAATTCCGAACAAATCAAAGATAGAGAGTTTTGGATCTTTAAAACGGCCAATTGGATCTATGCTTATGATGACATTGAAAACGCAAAAGCTATGTCTAAGAACCTCGGATCAAAACCAATCCACGTAAAAGAAGTGAAAGAAGAACCTACAAAAAAGGCTCTTATAGAATGTCCAAAATGCCAAGAAGAATGGGATATTAGATACGACTCGTGCTCTGGCTGCGTTTACACTCCTTTAGAACCTACCGAACACTCCAAACCGGAGCTTTCAATGTCGATGTTCGCAACTAAGGAGGCTTACAACGAAGCCCTTAAGAAATCTCAATCACCCAATCCTTTGGATGAGTTGGAAGAATACGCACAAAAACATCTCAATAAAATCAAAGAAGACATGAAAGATGAAACAATCATTGAGTATGGTTACAATGCTTTGGACAGAGCAAGAGTTATTTACGAAGGTGTTTTATCAAAAATCCGATCTCTAAGGGGTGAGTAATGGAAGATTTTTTAAGTAAAAATATAAGTAAAATATGTTTTATTTTGTTTATGACAGCATGGTTGTACTTGTGGTTTGGTCCAAAACCAACAGGATGTTTTTTAATTATTGCTGCTTTAATCCAACTTAGACCGGAAAAAAAGGAAAAATAATGAAACAATTCCTAAAAGACAACTGGGATTTCATCCTCGTATTTTCCGTATGGATTCTTATTGCTTACTGGATGATGGTGACTTTGTGATGTATAAAATATCAAAAGATAATGCTATTTTACCTTTGCCACCGACAATCAATTCAAAATTTATATCTCGTTCGTTTGTTGTGTCTTCTGAATATCGTGATTTTAAAGATGATGTGAAAAGCTTACATAATCATAGCGTAAAGCCTAAAGATGGATCTATCTCGTTAACAATATGTTTTTTTCGTAAATATAAAAAAGGTGATGTTGACGGTAGAATCAAGCCGCTTATGGATGCGCTACAAGGTATATATTATCATAACGATTCACAGGTAGAAGAACTACACGTTTACAATAAACAAGATAAGGAGAATCCAAGATGCGAAATTATAGTAGAATTTTTATAGTAGGTTTAGTTTTTTTTCTAAACGCTTGCGGATCGCAAACCGTTGATTTAAACGAGCTTGAAACATTCTTTCGAGGGCGAGACCTTTTGTTTGATAATGATTATGGAAATACCTGTCAGTACACTTTAAAAAAGACCGATATAGGATTAGAAATACAGCACAGAATTTTTCCAGAATATATAGAAAGATATTCGTTTAGTGATTTTGAAATCATTGAAAAGTATGCACTTGGGCAAGAAGGAAAGTATTTTGAAGTCGGAGATTGGCGCGTGATCGGTCATGCAAATATAACTTATATGCAGAAGTTTTCATCTACATGTTATGAGTCGTTTTATTAAAAAACTCATGATGTATTCGCATCATAACGTCGCCTAAATTTCCATCATGAATCATTTCAACGGCACTTTTTTCACCAAAGCGTGCATCCTTCATCCATTGTTGCCCTAAAGATGGACGACCCAGCAAATCAGAAACGAATATTGTAATACGTCGAACGTCTGATTCAATCTCTATTTGTGTTTTTGATCGCTTCAATCATTTCCTCTATCGTTACAATCAGCTTTGCCTTAACCAGTAAATCCTCTTGTAAATCCGCGTTTGATATACATTTGGCCACCGGATTATTGCATGAATAAGGTCCGACAAATTCCTTTGAATACATCTTACTTGGACGGCTTGCCTTGATCCAATTTGGATGAATAAGGATCTGTGACCTCGACATGCACGGGGTCTTTGAACACCCGCTGAAGGTCATGATCAGGAATAGTAGCAACGTTGATGCCTTTAAGTCTTTCGTCAATTGTTTCTCGCCATGAATCCCAACGCGACATCTGGCCTTCAAGGCTTCGTAAATCCTCAGCTTGGGCATTGATAAAGGCTGACTTTTGACGGTTTTGCTCTTCAAGTTTTCCGTTCTTTTTAGCGGTGTAGTACAGAAGAACCAACGCACTAGAAAAACCAGCTGTTAGAAGTAAAATCCATTCCATTATTTTTTCTTATCGACAATAATTTTTCCAAGAATGTCAGAAAGGAAAAAGGATACTTTACCAACTAGAATCAACCCTTTACCTAGCCAAGAAAATATCGAAGCGCGTTTGGTTGTTGGAATTAAACGACCAATGACTTCATATATACTTGTACCAATTAAAATGCTGATTGCTTCATGCGTTGTAACCCACTGAATGATTGATTCAATTATTTCCATAGCTCCCCCGTTGTTTTAGATAGTCAACTGATAGATGCGTCGATGCGTTGCACCATCGCAATTCTATCCTCTTTTTTTCATCAAGGCAAATTGCCCGACAAACTTCAAAATCATTTTTTTCAAAATCATAGGTATATCTGCGATTCATTTGCTCAATCATATCAAACGCGCCATTCACCCCGGATTTACTGGGATAAAAAAATAATATCCTTCCATCCAAAACTTGGTCAATTCTGGCTATGTCATCGCTATGATATTTTAAGCAAATGCAATACCAAGTAATCATGCGTTGAAAGCGAATAGGCAAAGCCGATATAATTTGTGATTGCTCAGGTGTACATAAAAGAGGGGTTATCATCTTTCAAGTGTCCTAATGTATTCAATATGTCCAAAGTCTAAAAATCTTTCGTCATTGATCTTTCCATTTTGATTCCAATCGCCACCCCAACGAAGAATAATACCCTTGGCAAGTCCTATGCCCATAATGATTCCAGCGATGTAAGCAAATTGGCGCGTGTCTTTCCAATCAACAGGAAAGGGCATAAAATCAAACGCATCAGATGGATTAGAATTATGTTTTGAATTCGGAAACTTAACCTTAGAAAAGCCTTGCGAATAGATCAAGTTTTGTTCGGCCTCTGTTCGGTAGCCATGAATGATTGAAAAATCAACTAGCTTGATAGCTTCATTGGCCACGGATTGAAGTTCGTGTCTACATGTGGCAAGCCTTTCGCTGGATGATTTACCAAATGTTGGCACTACTTGCACCTCGGATCTTTCCCTTTTGTAATATGGCAAAATATATTCTGTAAATTATTTTCGTGCTGTGTAGTTTTTTCTTCCACTCTTTTTATCCTATTATCATGGTCTACTAATTTATTATTAAGTTCTTTATTAAAAGAAATCCTTTCATCAACAGCGGATAAGCCAGCGCGGTAAGAAACGATGCCACCGATAAAAGCCCCACCAAGAGGTAAGGCCAGCGCAGCTGCAAGAATCTTCCAAAGCGGGTGAACGAAGTGGTCTTTTCCGTTGGCAGTGAACACACCATCTGACCCTTTCGGATTCTTGTCTCCGTCTTGGCTACTTCCTTCACGTCCTTTTTCATTTCCTGAAACCATTCGTTAGAATCCTCTAATATTTTTTTGAAATTGCTCATCCATTACGTTCCCGTTTTAGTCCTATTTTTCGCCACTTCCATTGATCTTTTTTGTTACCCCATCCGCAAAGCAAGCAACAAACTCTTTGATAGGCAATTCCACTTTGCCTTCGTTTTTGTGGCGCGTTATATAGTTTTGTCGAGCATGTTCGATGCGTTGATGGAAGTCGTCCGGGGCATTCAAGTGGGATAAGTCCTTGGTCGTTGGCTTCATAAGTAAGGTCAAGAGTTGACGCTGCTGCCTCGCTCCAGTCTTCCCACTTCCACATCGTTTTTTCATGCATTTCACCCCTCTACATGCTTCTGAACAATTCTTTCTATTTCTTGTTCATCTTTTTGACTGATTCCCAAAAATTCACGTCGTGGTGGTCCATCTCCTACACTTTCAGCATATGCGACATCTGTTCCAATATTAACCTCATTTGAATCAGACGCATAAGAAATTGATTTCTGCAAACGTCCTGTATCAACAAGCGTCCTAGCATTTTTCCCTTTTTCTCTAAGTCTTATAACTCTTTGAGAAGGCTCCCACTCTTTACCATCTGGATCTGTACCTTTATTAAATCTAAGCTTGGTAGAAGCTTCAAGCGATTGCCCGATTTCTTTAAGCATGCTGGTAAAGTTTTTAATGCGTCCCAGGTCTTTGACTAGGTTGAAAAGTCCGTTGCCTGTGCGTGTTACTTTGATACTCATATTGTAAAACTCAGGGTTTCGGATATGGATTCAAAAGGTGTATCTACTACAACAGGCGAGATAATGGCTGTAATTGTAGTACCATCCCCATAATATAGCCATGCCTGATTGCTGTAGATTGTAGCTGAATTGTTATCAATGAACGGAACCGAAGGCCCGCCATTAACTGAGATTAGAATACTGACCGCTTCGCATCCGTCCCGATCCCAAGTGATATGCCCTTCACCGGATTCTTTCTTGATAAAGCCAGCGTTTGAAACCACAGCTTTGATACGGCTTGGGTCATCCGGGGCTACGTATGTATTATCATACTCATGGGCATACATGGCATTTTCCTCATCAATGCAAACCATATCGAGCAGATTCATAGACCTTGCCCGGATCTCATAGATTCGTGCTTTCTTTCCCGGAGTTGCCACGTTACCCGCCAAGAATATAAAATCATCAGGGTATGAGCCTGTAAATATAGAGGCTGGATTTGTAATGCTTCCTGCCTGATTTAAATAAAATGGGCCATTTATAAGAGGCCAAGGGCTGGTTAAATAAACGCGGTTATTTGTTACACTGGCTGAATAGGTCGTAATATTGTTATGAATATCTCTTATATTGACGGTTGTCGTTGAATCATCAAACATACAACTAACACCAAAATTCACGATGTTTGTTCCATCATGTTCAAGATCCGTAATACGGCCTGAATATCCCCATTGTGAAACGTCATGACTCAGGTATACTACGTCACCCTTTGAAAACATCATACCTTCCGCATCGGTTGAAAACGTGATGTTTCTTTTTTGATAAAGTTGACGTGCAGCAATCAGATTTATAGCCCTTTGCGCTTGATCCTCATTTGTAACGCCCCAAAGATTTATTGTAGTTTCTTCAATTGGGTTTGTTACGCCCGGCACAATGGCTTCAACAACTTGCGATGAATATGCTTCATTCGCATCAATATACTGACCAATAATTTTATCGGTTGTTTTTTGATTCAAGTAATTAATTGAAAATGAATCTTTGATAATGTTATCAGGTGTGAACATGGCAACGACAGGCTGATTTGCATCTTCCCAAACAACACCCAGTTTTCCATTTGTATATGTAACAGATCCGCGACCGACAGAAGCGATTTCATAAAGCACATCAAGCGGGTTTCTTTTTGAATCAAGCAGCGCATTGAATGTTAAATTATTATCATCGCAAAATTGCCACCATGCTTGAATTGAATCAAAATCAATTTCAGAGTCAGATTTTCCAGCACCGAAAAGCCTTTCTCCATTGTCTGGATGATCTGCGTTATTCTGCCAGCCTTCCGTTGGCGAAAATGGATATACGAAAGATCCATCAGATTCTGGATTGATAAAACCACCACGGGCAAAATATACATACCAATCAGCGGGGTTTGATGTTTCTTGCCAAGTATAACTTGAAACTCCATCCCATGCCCAAGTTTTTGCAGACACCAAAGAGCTTAGACGGTCAAGGGTTCCATATATTTGAGATGATGAATTAACAATGATTGCTTGACGATTTTGTGCAACGTAATTATAATTTTCATCCCGCTGATAAAAACGTGCTCGTTTTAAATATATTTCACAAACATTGTTTTTATCTATTTCATCTGTATCAAGTTTTCTTGCTCTGATTTCATAATTACCTGGTGTTAAATTATCTACGTATAATGTTTCCCTATATAGATTATTTACTGAAGATGTATTGATAGTATATGGTGAAAAACCTGGTGGGTTAGTTATTCCTTGGTTAAAAAATAGCCAAGTAGGAGAAGATTTTTCTTTATATTGAAATTCAAATTCTCTTGTTAATGCAGCAATGCCACCATTTACTGGATCTGACCTACCTATACGCCCCTCAATATCTAACTGAATTCCAAAAGTATTGTTTTTGTCAGGACCTTGCCTAAAAACGTAATTATTTGGATATGAAAAATCCGTGTTATTAGATAATAGACCACCATCGACTGTATCAACGTGACCATTAACAAAACCAAAGTTACTAAAAAAAACACCATCTAAAATAATATCAAAGTTAGGCTCCGCTTGTTCTAATGGCCAGTTATCTGTATTTTCATCAGAAAAATAAGACTGAAAATTTCTATAACCATCTGAACCACCAGCATCAGTTTGAACAATTTTAGAATCTGATATAAATAGATCACCAAATCCATAATTAAAAGTTTGCTTAACAACTTCATTATATAAAATTAATGTATAAGAAACATCTTCTTCATATTCAAAAAAAGTAAAATCAAATTCGTAATTACTTCCATTAAATGTTGTTGTTATTGGTGTTGCACTTAGACCATTTTCTATAAGATCACTATATAAACAAAATACATTTGTAAAAGAAGGATCTGCAACGGAATTTGATGTTATAAATACAAGACTTTCCCAAATAAAAGTAGTTCCAGGAATTGGATCAATTTCACTTTCAGCTTCATTTCTATTTTCAAAATATGAAGAACTCGGAGAAGAATTTTGCATGGCCCAATTTGATATTGGTGTCCCTTGAACATCTTCATAATCAAAATTAAATGTAACGCCACCTTCTATCAATGAAGATGAAAGAATAAATGTTGAGTTTGTATAAACAACTGTATTTGGAGTCCAACCAAAAGCTAGAAAATTATTTCTAGTTGAATATCGATATTCATTATAAGGTTTTGCACTAAAGTCTGGGAAACATCTGATTTTACCTAGAACTATTGGAAGTGGCCCGTTAACCCTTAAACTATTAGAACCAGAATTTAAAGAATAGTCTGGGCGATTAGTTTTATTTTCATCGTCTTTATTATCTTGATCTGGTCTTGTTAAAATGGCAATTCCACCGATTAAAAGAGTCGAACCAACCAATACCGCTGTTCTAAGTCCAGCAGCTTGAAGAGCAGATAATCCAGTTGTACCAGCAGCGGCAGGATTAATAGCACTAGCTGCAACAATAGCCGCAATTGAGATAACAGAAGTTAAAACCTTTGTTCCACCACCGTCACCACCTTGAAACTCAGGAATGATTTCTAACTTATCACCAGGATTCAAAAGGTGAGTTTCAAATAGTTCTGATTTATATTCTCCATTGATTGCAATGCACAATCGATTTTCTTTTATTTTTAATTCTTTTAAAATATCATCTAAAACACACTGTCTTTCAACTTCATATATGCGTTTTATTTCCATTTGTAGAAACCTTCAATTTGAATATTAAATTTTTTAAGGTCTTTCAGTGGCGTTAGGATTGAAGATTTAAATGATTCTGACGTGTGCAAAACATAATCTTGATTGTTGATATGTAAGTAAGTACCAATATGAGAAAGCCTTCCACGACACAACAAAAGAACTGCGCAACCATGATTTGGAAGGGATAACTTTTCTTGCATAAAATCAAGTAGATTTCTTTTTACGGCAAGTGATAATGCAAACGGGCTTTTACATTCTGGGTGTATATAATCACCATATTTTTTACCAAATTCTTTTTCTTGAAACATGATTGCAAGGTCTGCGCAATTGGCCTTTGAATATGGAATTCCTATGTAGTTTTCGTATTGCATTAAAATAATCCCGGAGCTGTTACCTTGTTATAAATTCTCGTGACTGATTGCTTATTGGCAAGATTATCGAAAGAAAGCGTACCTGTAACGCGAAAGGGGGATACAGTAACGTTGACCAAATCAAGCGTTATATCATATTCCAAAACTTCTGGATCTGACCTTAGTATTTGAATAAAACGAACAGATGTATCAGGGCCACCCTGCAATTGTTCAAAAAATCTTGTCAGCGTTCTTGATACGTTATCAACAGCAAGTGTAGCTTTCGGCATTTCTTTTTCTTGCTCGCTTGGAAGTGCTACGTCAAACATACATGCTGTATATGTGATTCCATTGCTTACTACGTCTTTATTATCCCTAACTAATCGAATCGGATTGGTCAAAAGTGGGTTTGAAATCTCAATCAAGACAATAGGCGACTCGTTAACAGAAGTACGAATCAAATTGGCTTTGAGCGTATCTGTAAAATTTCTAGGCATCAAATACCTCTAACTGAATAGAAGCGCGCCATTTTCTAAGCTGCGTATCTAAAGCAGAAAACCCTAGATTAAAACTTATAAACCTTGCGCGTGTTTCAGTCTCTGTTTCAGGGTCAATAAACTTAAACCACAAAGCACCCCGCCCAGTTGTATTATACCAGTCAATAAAATCCTGTTTTCTATGACCTGAAACATAAATATCAAAGCTGATACGTTTGAATCCTAAGCAATACGCTTCCCTCTGCTTTGCAAAACCTGATTCAAAATCACTTCGTAATGTTGTGGAAGTATGTTCAACGCTATAACTTTGAGCAACAATATCAACGTATGTAGGAAATTCAATCATCTGCGCACCCCATACATGTTTTGAATGTTTTGAGACATTGGGCCGTTGCTTCGAGCGTCTTCCAAAAATGTATCAATGATTAATTGTCGACCGTCAAAACGTGTGCTTGCGCGAGCATTCACGGGTTGACTTGAATTGTTAATAACGTTAACAGCTACCCCAGAACTTCCTGAAACCGCGCCACCGTCTGCAAACGCTGGAAGTCCTAATCTTGATTTAGGATTGAATCCTTTTCCAAGACTATTAAGTTTATTGAGCAGACTAAGGCCAAGCATACCAGCTGATTTAGCATTGATCACGTACTCACCGTTAGAAAGCCATGCTGGGATTGAATCTGTACGAGGCCCACCAGGGCCAGAAACAGATCCACCTTCAGCAAACGTACCGATGGGGCCGCCATCTTTAGCACCACCTGTTGTAGCAAATATTCCACCTAGATTTTTAAAAAGATTTGTAAAAGCTGCATTTAGTGCTGCATTTGTTAATGCATTTAAAAGGTTTTTCCCCATATTTCTAAAACCTTCTGATACGCTTTCAGTTCCAGAAAGAATATTTGAGAAACCAGTTGTGAAGCTATTGGTGAAAATTTGACCTACCTGTGTAAGCTGAATGACTTCTTCTTTAATTTCAGAAAACTTTCCTGCCAGTGGCGTAAGGGTTCCTTCAACTTGTGCAAAGTCTTGTGCTGCATCTAGCGGAATATTAAAAGATCCTTCAAATGGTTTTGGTAAAGATTTGGCTTTCTCTGCTCTTTCCCTGGCTAATTCTTCGTCGGCTGCATCTAAAATCTTTTTTGTTCTTTCATCTATTCCAGAAATTCCTTCATTAAATCCATCGTTAAAATCTTCACCAGTTTTTTTGCCACCTTCTTTTGCTTGCTGCGCTAGAATATTATTATTAAGAGAGGCCTCAAGGTTTTCAATACTACCAGCTATATTGTCCCGAATAGAACTTGCTGCAAGCTTGATGACACCTAAAGCTGGTATTAATACACCTAAAGCTGTAGGAATTTTTAAGATCGTATCAATGATACTTAGAAATGCTTTATTAATAACAATAGCTACGGATAGACCTAGATTTTTAAATCCATCAAATGCCTCAGCCAGTGCAATTAAACCACCTATCATTAAGGCAATAATTCCAACAGGGCCAGTAAAAAACAAAAAGGCCAATCTTAATTTTGATAAAACCAATAAAACAGGGCCAATGGACGCAGCCAATATTCCAAGCTTAACAGCTAAATCTAAAATCTTTGGATTTGTAGTTTGAAGATTTAGAACAATATCATTTAGCTGCTTTAGAAAAGGGTTAATAACCTTAAATAAAGCACCGCCAATAACTTCCGCTAAGTCACCTAAATTATTCCTAAACTGTTGAATTGCTCCTAGTGAAGTTTCAGAAATAGCTTTTGCTGTTCCTTCAAACTTTGCATTTAACCGATCAATTATAATTCCTTGAGCCTCAGCTGCGCGACCTGATTCTACAAGTGATTTAATTAAAGCTTGTTGATCTTTTGAAAACCTAATACCTACACGAGATAGAGAATTGATGGCCTCAACTGGATTTTCTAAAGCCTTGGCAACTTGCAATGTTGCACCTTGAAGATCGTTTCCTAAGGCAGCCGATAAATCTGTAACGGCTTGTTGCGCTTCAAAAAATGTTTGTTTGGTTAATCCTGGAATTCTTAATAGCTGAGAGGAAACTTTTTCAAGAATTTCATCATCGCCAAATATAGAATTTTGCTGAATATTTTGGGAAGCTTTTTGTAACTCATCAAAAGTTAATCCGATTCTGTTTCCAGTTACCTGTAAAGCTGACTCTACTTTTGCAATAGCTCGTTCAGCTTGACCGAATTCACGAAGTGCAAGCGCACCTAATCCAGCAAGAGGTGCTGTAATCGAAAGTGATAAACTACTCCCAAGACTTTCAAATTTTTTGGATAACTTGTCAGCACTTTTACCGAAAGATTCAAGACTCTGCTGAATTTTGTCAAAACCAGTTGTTTCAGCTTTGACGGTTATCTGTTCTACAAAATTTTTGGCCATTATCTTCTTTCTTCAGCTACCAACTTGCAAAAGAAAACTTCAATTACTTGATCCGGGTCAACTACAGAATCAATATATGCGTTCACTGTATAATTATAAGTACCACCAGCAATTACATCCTTATAATTAAAAGTCGCTGGAACTTGAAGCCACATTGTGTCTCCAACAACGTTTCCAGCCATTAAATAAAGCGGTATGGTTTGTATAACAACGGCATCACGCAATATTTCAATATATCCTTTCGTTTCAGTTCCTACAGCCGTAGTATTTCTAACCCCAAAAAAAGAATTGTTGTTGGAACCATCACCGGAAATATAAATATCGATCGGATTTCCGGAAGTTGTAATGGTGACATCAAGATTTGTAACGGCAACAGGCGTTGTGCTTGTTGTTGAAAAGTTACCAGATGAAAGGCTTATATCGTAGTTTGGCGGCGGTAAAGCAGCGGTTAAAAGTTCGACAATATTGGTTCCGTCAAAGTAATAAAACTTATTTTGATTCACATCCCAAAAAATATCTGGGACATAAAGCTGCGTGGTTTGCCAAGTTCCGGGATCTGCGAACCAAGTTTCTACTGTTTTAGTAGAAGTAATTACATAGGCATCACCGTCACTTGCAATCGCTGGCAAGCTTGCTGTCGTTGCAATCTGTTCGATAATTTTTAGGCCACCAAAACGAGTATCAAGGAATCTTAAGTTTTGATTCATTTGATTTGTCCAGATAGAAAATCTGGACGTAATTTGACCGATTAACCCACGAGCAAGAGTTGAAAACCCCATATTATCCCCCTATTTGACGCTGACCTTTTAACAAATTAACAAAAACATTTTTCACTAAATTCATTGTATTGCGCTCAGATTCAACCGCAGATTGTACGCGCGTTATTGCTTTTGCTGAATCAATTCCAACATCTACCATAAGCGGAATTGCGCACGAAGAAATTTCTTTTAAGCTTTGATCTGTATTTTTTTGCATAAGCTTCACCCACCAAGAACATTTTTCCTGTATGCATTCTTCTTTGGTGAGTGGACAAAACATGATTAATCCTTTGTACAAATGATAGCGTTGATATAAGCGTGTTGCGCAGATCCGTGAGATATATTTGTTGTTGATGTTGTGGAACTTGACGCAGATCCAGTATCACCATCTAAACGAACACCAGTTACATGCGGGCTAGTAGTTCCGGGATTAGTTATGATATTAACATCTGCATACCTTTCAGAAGACCAAGAAGTTGCTGTTGTTAAATCCATAGGCATTTCATCATCAGTTGCTTCACCTGTTATTCTTGCCCAACCACCTGAATCTAAAGTGTGAGTATGTGAATGCGTATGATTATGGTTAAAATTTCCAAATGTTCCACCAGTACCACCGCCTGTAGTATTTGAAATTCTGACAAATCTGTCATTATTGGTTGCGTCCAGCGTCCAACCAACAGGCGCGGCAGCCTGAGTAAATATCATCGATGTACCGGCAGGAAATCCAGACGCAAGAGCTTCAATTTCTAGGTCGTCACCATTATCTGTGATCGTTATTCCAGAACCTGCAAGAAGGGTTTTAAAATTGATAATCCCGTTGATTTTGTCGCGGTATACTTCTATTTGCCCGCCTACGTTTGCAGCGTCAACAACGCCACCAGGGCCGGAATCAAGTAGAATGTTTGTTCCGTCATAGACATAAAAATCTTGAAGTGTTTGATCATAGAAAGTCATTCCACAAGGAAGGTTAAATGTATACCAAGTACCTTGTTGACGAATATAAATGAGACTTGAATCAACTAGGTATATTTCCCCATCAGTTGGCCCAACTGGTAAAGATGCAAGAGGTATTTGCGATATAACACATAGAGGCAAAAAGGCATCAATCTTTAAAGTGTTCTCATTTAGCTTTGTAAAATAATCTACTTCTGTTCCATCAAGATCATAATTCAAGCCCATTTTTTCGGTTATCGCTGCCATTTTTATTCCTCCCTAACTATCTTCATCATTTCAGGCGGCTTGCCGTCTAAGTCATCAATAAACCTTTTGATTTGTTTATTGTCCCCACTCATAGCCGTTGCCTGTACCACTACATCTCTTTTTATATTATCCATTCTTTCTTCTATAATGGCTTCATAAAAAGTAACTACTTGATTGAGAGTATAATTTTTTATATCCTCAATTTTATGCCCGGCACTGATTAGGGCTTGGATGGCTCTTTTCCAGTCAATTGGTTCGCCTGGATTGCCCCCTCTATCCTTTTCCATGCCAAAAAAAAACTAGGTTTATTGACCGCAACAATCGCCTCAATTAAAGCAACCAATTCGTGTGGGTACATATTTGAAATGATTTCAGGTTTAATCCCAGAAGCTTCAACACTGATTTTAATGATCTTATCCAAATCATTTTTAATCACACTCATGAAAGAATTGACCGGATCTTTAAAATCAATTGTTGGTAACATTTTCAAAACCTTATCAGTCTTTACAATGTTCATGGGTTTGATTGTATGTTCAATGTCTTTGTGTTTGAATATCTGTTCTACAGGTTCCAATAAATCTTCAAGCATAAATAGTCCTCTCAATGAAGTAGTCCGATAGGCCCGATCCTGAATATGGGACCGGTAAGACTCTTGCGGTTAGGGGTATAGTTAAAATACTACCCCCAATATATGACCAAGTTGTCACGGGATCAAACTTTACTCGAAAAAATTTAACAAGTTTATGTTCTTGATTCATAGCATTTCGACCTTTGAAAAATAGGCCGTATACTTGACGAGGGTTAACAAGGCTTTGAATTGATCGGTATTGCTGATTATTGTATGTATATGTTAGCAGCAACCCGATACTAGAATTGAATCCGGTTAGCATTGTAATACCCGTTTTATCCACGATGTAATCAGCACCTAAAACAAGGGTGGCCAATGTATCATCGCGCTTAACAACAACGGTCAAAGGGTCAACGATTGGATGATTAAACTCGATGAAGTCACCTTCTTGAATGCTACGCCCAGCCGCTGGGACAACGGGCTGATCGGTTTCAGATACATCCGTGATTAAGACTTCCTCATGCCTTCCAAGAAAAGCAAGCTCCGTATTCTTTGCAGAAATACACGACACATTCATATTAATGGTTACAAAATTGGGATCAAAACAATTGTCTTTGTATGGAACGTTTAGATGAAGACTGGAATCTTCTGGATAATCAATATTGACAGTCAATTCCGTAGAATTACCCAAAGGACGGCCAACGTGATAGCCAGCTTGCTCACCACCGTAGCCAACGCCATAATCATAGCCCCACCCAGTAGTAAGCTGGGCAGGGCTTAAATAAATTCTCCCATAACCAAAATAGCATGGGCAACTTGACATCAATTCCCCCTAACTATGGGAACATTTTGAAAGTAGCGCGTTTGGCGTTACCGTTTACATCCAAGTTACAAGGATCTTTCAGCACTTCACCAGAAACGTTTAAGCTTCCGAAAGTTGTTGAAATCAAAGCCGTTGCATCAGAAGGGCCAAACTTCACGCGGTAGAATGTTTCAGAAAATGTTGAACCGTCGTTGGCATTTACGCCTGAAACGTGAACTTCATATTCAGCATTCGCAACCTGCGCAATGTCAATCTCTTGTTGTGCAAGATAATCGTATGTAACTTCAATCACAGATGGAAGCGTGATTGTAGTTCCAGCCGGGATATAAATGCCATCACCGCGAACGATATAATCTGTTCCTACAGTGTAAACAGGTACACCAGCAGGACCAGTTACAACAATAGGTTGTGCACGGTCTGGAAGGTGTGCAAGAACAACCATTGAACATTCTGCGCTAACATAATGTTCTTCATCAGTTGCCGTTCCAGCAATGACTTCGGTTGTAGAACCAGCAAGAGCAAGTTCAAGGTTTTTAGTCTTGAAACATGTCATGTTCATATCAAGATTAACTTGATCGATTCTTTCTAGTGAACAATAGTTTCCGAAAGATCCGTCCGTCAAATTCGGTACTGTTTCTTCTGTAGTTTCAAACGTCAAATTTAATTCTGTAACGTTTCCCACTTCGATCAACGCATTTGTTGGCGGTGTCAAAGAAGTCGGACAATAAGAATCTAATTTTCTGATAAAAACTAATCCATTTCCAATAAAACAACATTTTGTATCGCAAGCCATATTAATCCCCCTTAGTAGACATAGGTTGTTTGATAAATCGACGGCATCATCAGATAACCATCACTTTCCTCTGGTTCTGGCAACTCCACCAGCGCCAAAGGTTTCAAAACTTCATCCAAACGGATTGAATCATTGTAAGCTAGGATCGTATTTCGTACTAGTTCTTCAAATTGTGCGGCTTGCGGATACGCGCCTGTGTATGTCGTTATTCCCGCTTGTACATCTTCTTGAAAATGATTTTGTGTATTGCGAGCATTCTTGACTTGAACACCAATCATCACGCGATGATCCATGTTAGATTTACAATTTGGCGGGTTACTTTCCCCTGTGAGTCTTGATTCCATAGGTTTGATAATAACACCATATGACCAACTTTTAGCATTTTTAAATATGCTCCAATCAGAAAAAACGAAAATATTTTTACCGTTAATGTCTGGCACGCCCGGAATACCGTGGTTGTTCAATATCGGTGAAGCTTTCAAGTAGTTAACAAGCGGATCAAGATAATTTATGCGAATCATGCTTCTACTCCAGTGCAGCAGCAAGGCGATTCATCACAACAGCATGGCATCGAAGGATAACAGCCGGGATCTTCAAAGAACATCGAAAAACCTTTTTTTGGAATCAAATTATATTCGTTATCGTAAAGATCTGAGCATTCACAAATCTTTTTGATTTCTTCTTCATAGTCTTTGTAATCGCGTGTGACTTGGTTTTCACCATTTTCTAAATCTGTATAAAGATGTTTTCTTGCAATGTAGCAAGTCCAGTGTTTTAGAATTTCTATTGAACGACCAGCCGTATATACAGCGCGAATCGTTCTTAAATCAAAGCAGCAAGATAGAATTAAATTTAGTTCTGCTTCTGCATCTGCAATAGCAGCATTTAGACGAGCAGTTACAACCGCATTTGTTTGCGTTTCTGCTTTGTCCGTTGTTTGGATTAGTTCTTCAAGTCCATAACGGTCAATCATGTCTTGTTCTACTGCATACATAGTTAGTTGGGGCGGTTTTTAGGCCGCCCCGATTCCCCCATGATTAAGCAAGAATGTTGGTAAGTAGGAAACCGAACTGATAGTTCGTTACTACTTCTTTAACACTTTCGCCCACTCGCAAGTAACGTGTACCGCGAAGTCCGTTTTGTGGCTGGAAAATATCTCCAGTGAACAATCCACCATTTCTTGCAGTGAATGCAAAAGTTGGTGCAGGACATTCCGTACCACCTTGGAAACTAGGATTTTTGCTGAAAAGCAAAATGTAGTTGCCCCAAAGCGGAGTCAATGTACCAGCTACGTTACCGAATGCACGACCTTCGCACATTCCATCAAGTCCCAAGGTTTGCGCAATTGCATCGTTGGTTACTACACCACGAGCATCTACGTTGCCCAAGAAAGAAGGGTGACGACGAAGGAAGGCAGCAATTTTCTTGCTGGTTACCATCCAGTTATAGTTTACGTTTGAATCAGCGATAATATCAGACAACTTCGCTAGTGGGTCAGTTGGTGTAACACCGTTGAATTCATCACCTGCTGCCAATGCTTCAGTATGTCCAGCCGGGTAAAACAATGGATCATCGATCAAATCGATAACACGTTGTTCACGGTTAAGCATAAGCAATGACATCAAATGTTCGGTTGAACTTTCCATGTAGTTTGCAGGTACACCGGAACATGTGCCAGCCGCTACAGCTTGCTCCATGCACCAAGTGATACGCATATCAAGGCCATGATCTTCAACGTTTGCAAAACTCAAAACCGTTTCAGGGTTTTGGATTTCGTGAACGATTCCAAGTTGACCAGCAAAGTCATTTACAAATTCATATGGCTGTTCTGTATTCCAGTTGTGATAGAAAAACCGACAGGTCGGAGTTTCAACAAAAGGCATAACACAATCAGCCGCGTAATCTGTACGACAGTTGCGAATTTCAGTTGCAACCGCTGCCAATGAGCCATTGTAATCAAAAGGCGTTTGCGCAAATTGCAATGCACCTTTTGGCATAATATTTGATTTAATTTCCATATTTCCCCCTATTATCCTTGATCAATTTGAACAACAAACAAGTCACCTAGAGCCGCAGCAGCTGTTACAGCTTGTCCCAAACGAACACCTGCACCAGTTACAGCACGACCAAGCGCACCTGCAATGATTGGATCATTAACAGCAATTGCCGCACCAGCTTCTACAATAGCAAGGCCGCCTTGTTGACAATCCAAAAGGTCACCAATTTCACCACCGCAAAGAGTTACACCGGCATAAATGTCGGTTGCATCCGTTGCGTAAACAATTGTGTGATCTCCAGTTGATAATAGTTTAACGATTCTATATTGAGCAATATCATCAGCACCAGCAACTGGCGTGACGCTTGCGTCAACTTTGTAAGTTTGTGTCACAACATTTTTTGTGACTGCATAAACTCCCATAATTCCCCCTCGGAAAAAAGTTAATAGTCATTCCATTGTGGGATAATTAAAAAGTAAATGCAATAGAAATTGTTAAAATAATTCAATAATATTAATAACTTAAAAATATTAAAAGGTGAAGTATTTCAGGTTTTTAGATTTTGAAAGTTGAAATATTTCAGGTTTTACTTAGAAACAATACATTGCGCGATTGTTCGATCACTGTAGACAGTAGATTTTTGCAAACATGTTGCATAGTACTTTTGACATTCAAGCTGTTTTTCTTCAATTACTGAAATATGTTCAATTCCAACCATCAGCGTCACATTAAGCTGACAAAGCATAGCAATTTAGAAAAAAATACTGGTCATTTTATTCTGGATTGTCCTTTGGCTCTTCTAAAAGAGATTCAAGCGCTTTAATTGCACCCGCGCAAGCGTTTAGATTAGCTAACAATTGTTCTTGCTGAGCTTTAAATCCTTCAATTCGTTTTTGAATATCTTGTTTTTGTTCGTCACTTAGCTGCATATAAAGCCTCCAACATGGTTTGTTTTTCGTTAATTAAATTTTGTATATAGTCAATCTGAGATTGATAATCCGCAATCATTTGAATTATCTCAGCTTCGGTATATTCACCAACAATTTCATTAGTTATTGTTTTAGTTATTTTTACTTTCCCATCAACGATTTCAATTTGATCTGTCATAAATCTCCTTAGTTTAATACTTCAATAAAACATGCTGTAGATTTAGCAATCTTTGCAGCATCCGCAGTGTCCCATTGAATTGTAACGTCTAACGCATTAGTTGTTGTCGTATCTATGGTAGTTGTTGCGCCTGCGTTATTCAGCGGGTCTACCGCGATTGTTCCTGTAACACCTGTTAAATATTCAATATCCCCATGTGTAATAACTGTTCCTGTGCCACCTGTTGTTCTGCATGTAATTAAAACTTCTCCATCTACTTCTAAATTAGAAGCACTTGCCAATAAAGAAGTTGTTGCAATTGTAGCTAGTGTGGTTGATCCATACTTCACACGAATGGTTGCTGTAGCTCCTGTAATTGGAGTTGAGTATACCCCACCAACTCTTAAACGAATGGTTTTACCAATGGTAAAAAAGTTAGACGGTAAAGTTTTTGTACCTACTCCAGTTCCTAATAAAGTAGTTTCAGTTGTTGTATTTGTAACTGTTTGATCAGCGGTCTGGGTAAAAATACAACCGACTAAATTTCTAGTGATTCCAGAATAAAAAGTGGAAAGAGCTTTTTGAGTGGAATCGTTCCATTCATCCCCTTCTTTAGGAGAGGTTGGTGCAGTGCCGGCTTGCATTCGGATAGATGCAATCGTTGTAGTTGATGCCGCCGCATGTACGCATGCTGTAGGATCTGTCGTTCCTGTATTATCACCTGCGAAAATGAGTCCCGTAGCTACTTTACCTAAAATACGCGCAGCCCACGCTCTAGTTATCGTTGCGTTGGTTCCTGCAACTGGTGGCCCAGTTACTCCAAGGGTTACGGCATCTGTAATGGTGGACGCGCCCACAAAGGAGTAAGTTGGTGCTTGAATTAAAAACGCACGTTGTGTCGCAATAGCACCCGTTGCAAATTGAAGCGTTCTAGCTAAGTTAACATTAAAATCTACAAGCTCAGTTCCAGCCGTTTGGTTGGTATGAGCCGCTCCTGTAAATAATGCCAGTAAATTTGATCCACCAACGGTAGCTCCACCTCCAACGTTTAAATTTGCTGTCGCTGTTGTTGTACCTACGGAAAGTCTCCCCCCTGCCGTATTGACAAATAAAAATGTTGAAACGTCGGTTTGTCTTCCATTGGTTGTAGTGAAAGAAACTCGACCGGAAGTTAGTCCGCCTACCGGATCAGCGAGTACAAGTCTTTTTCTTGCCGCGCCCGTTGTAATCGTAAAAAACAAATCATCTGTGGTCATTTCCACAGCACCAGGTTCCGCCGTTGTCATAGAAGTGCCTGAAGTAAATTTAAGCGGAGCGGTTGTTGCGGCTGTTGTTCCTGCCGCTAAATGAAGTAAGGCTGTTGGCAATACTACACCCGTAGCAGATCCAATATAAAGTTTTGTGCCAATAGCTGTATTCCCCAAAATACGCGCAGCCCATGATCTAGTTATAGTCATGTTCGTACCAGCAACTGGAGATCCAGAAACTTCAAATGTAACTGCATCTGTGGTTGTTGTTGCGCCAGTTGCTGAATATGTTGGATTTGATATTACATAAGCTCGCTGTAACGTTTTTGATCCCAATGCAAATTGAACCGTTCTTGCGAGTCTAAATTCTACATCAGGAATATCAGTAGATGCCGTTAGTCCTGTGTGGTTTGCTGGAACAGCTAGTAAAACTCCTGGAGAACCGCTTGTTGCAGCGGTTTGCCCCAACATTAAAGTTGAAATCGCTGTAGATCCAACACCTATACCTAAAGCACCGGCTGTTAATGTTGCTGGCGTTTGAAATACAAAGTTATTTAAATCTTGAAGCCCGGCGGTTCCAGAAAAAGGAACCCGTGTAGAAGTTAAACTACCATTGGATAAAACTTGAACGCCAGAAAAATCAACCATTGTAATGGTTCGCGTCGTGGCTGCTGTTAATCCAGCTAATTCAAACATTAAAATTTTAGAAGGTGTTACGTTGTCGGAAATCTGAAAAATAGAGTCTCTTATCAATATAAAAGTTCCGTCAAATGCAAATCCCGTTATACCGCCAAAAGCTCCACCATTATTATATTGAATATCCCCGCCCGAGCCGCCAGGGCTAGTAGCAGTTGATGCCGCATTTAGAGTTGTACCTGTAAATGAAAGATTTGTTCCAAGGGTGATTTCTTCAGTATCGCCAGCTCCAGCCGTTGCGCGACCAAGAAGTCTATTCGTTGTTACGTTTTGAATCTTTGCATATGTTACAGCATCATTTGCGATTGTTGCTACAACGGAACCAGGTCCAGTTGCTGTAACGTCACCTGTTAAGGCTGTTATTCCACCGCCCGCCGCAGATGTAACATCGTACTCAATAATCGACCATTGGCCGACAGCAAGCGTTGGATCTCCACTCATTAATGTAGCTTTTATAGTTTTACCAATTGGCACTGTATACGTATTGGTTCCATTGATTGATAAAATCATTGTATCAATAGATATTAATTGAAAGGATTCTTCCGCAATAAAATAATAGCTCTTAATATCTTTAATATTTAAGTTGTCATAAATTGGAAGATTAACCAGGATCGCATCTACAGTAACTCGCATCAGTCCATCTTCTTTAAGAACCTGATAGTTTGCGGTTAATTCTTTGTAATTATATCTTAAGCTCATACTCCATACCCTTCAATAATTACTTCAACGTTACTATCGATCATGGTTCTATCTTCACTCATTCCATCTGTTATTAAAGGATCGTAATTCTGACTCATGACTAAAGAATGATATACATAAATGAACATTGGAACGTTTGAACTAATTGTTGGTATTACTGATTTAATGGTAATGATACAATTTTTTACAGACAATTTATATTCATGAGTTGGATTTGTTGTATCAACAATTTGAATTGGAGAAATACTTCCAGCATCATTTGTAAACTCGCCATCTAAAATTAGATTTGTTATACCTGAACCTTCAGTATTCTGATTTGATAATTGAATGATCGGCCAAGCTCCAGCGCCTGTATTTGCACCTGAATTTTTATAACTACCTGAAAATGTAAAAGATCCAAAAGATCGAAGTGATACAATTTCATTGTTTTGAGAACCACCGAAAAGAACATTCCTTCCTGAAATCCAAGTTCCAGATTTATGATGAAAAATTGGAGCTGTACCATCAGATAAAATCTGTTGAGTGTGCCATAACCAAGGCACTTCGTTACCAGCTGTGTCAGTTTTTCGATGAACTAAATTTCCATTAAATACCCAAGTTCCACGACCAGGGTTTAAGAAAAAACCATCCGTAGAATCAAAATCAGCATTAAGTTCGATATATGTTTTATGAGGTTCTACACCAAGTTCTGTATAAATTGAATCAGTTGCTTGAATTGCATTATAAATCAAACATCTTTCTCTATTTCTACCTTTTACAATAATCTGTTGCTGACCATAATTATCAAATTTTGTTTCTCCATTTTCGGCTGTAAAATCTGAAAGGTGAATAAGTTTTGAGCTTGATGTTTGCCAAAAGTCACACTTGATATTTCCTTTGCACCAACCAGAACCTTGAAATCCTCTATCATTAATTGAATCGGCTTCAACCGTAAAAATCATAGAAGTGGGTTCAATAACAGATCCTGCACCGGAAGAATTAATAGCCTTTACTTGAATATGACATTCAGCTGGAATCGGATCACTCGGTGATGAATTAGCCGCAAAAGTTCCTTGACAATCTATTTCACCGTTACCTCGAACATATAATCTTGCGGAAGGACTAATTGAAAAAGTAGGTCCAGCGGTATTTGTTACAATTTTTGAAAATGGCTCCATGTAAATTTTCAGTTCATTTGTCAGTGCATATGCGCTGTTGATAATATGATTTCCTGGAAATAAATGAATCGTATAATCAAAACTCGCGCCTAAAGCAGATAATGCTGTATCAATATTTTTATACTTCAATGTTTGTGAATCTGGAATAGCCGTTGCATCATCTCCATAAAATGGATCTACATATATCGTTTGATTAAAAAGTGGGCCAGTTGCTGGCGCAGCAACA
>JANNXY010000059.1:0-12778 GCA_031409775.1 bacterium
GACTAAATGCAACATACTCAACACCTTTCATTTCCTAGGAGTGCCAGAGAGTTATATAGCAACCTGAGATACGGGAAGGTGACTCAATCGAGAGATTGGGGTTTTTGAAGTGGGTGGGGAGGGTTTTGTGCAACAAAGCCAATTCCAAACCACAACAGAAAGTCATTACACCCGAAAATTGTAAAGGATACTTTAGAGATAATAAAAAAATCTCAAGAATATCAAGTGCTGTAAAGCTGATATTTTGTTATACTGTTTCCACTATGTCTATATGGTCCAAGAAAAGGCAGCAGGCAATCATCATCGTCATATTTATGCTCATAACTATCCCTGTGAGTGTTTTCGCTTACATTTATTTCAACAAGCCGGCATCGTGTACTGACCGCAAGCAGAATCAGAACGAGCAGGGGATAGACTGCGGAGGGGAATGTTCACTGTATTGCATCGGCTCCAACAGACCTCCTGTGGTGGTGTGGCAGAGGATATTTAGAGTCTCTAGAGGCCTCTATACTGCGGGTATCTACATACAGAACCCCAACATCACCGCTGCGGCATATGATGTACCATATACGATCAAGGTCTACGACACAGATGGTGTGGCGATAGTAGAGAGGTCCAGTACGGTAGACATACATCCCAAGTACGCATTGCCTGTGATCGAGCCAGGCATCATGGTGGGTGAGCGAACACCGTCGAGGGTCGAGTTCGAGTTCGATGCAGATCCAGTGTGGGTCAGAGAAGAAAACCAACTCCTCCCGATAATCATCGAAGGAGAGACAATTCTCAACGAAGCCACTTCCCCCCGAGTCCAGGCTAGCCTCACCAACACTACAGCCAAGTCTATAAACAATGTCCCAGTGGCAGTGATCCTGTATGATGCCGATGGCAACACACTGGCGGTATCCAAGACTATTATCGAATCTGTCCCACCGAACGGATCTTCTAGAATTGTGTTTACTTGGCCAGAGCCATTTGGGTCTATAGTTGCCCGCAAAGAAATCATAATCCTACGATAGCTGTGAATACTCTGATTTCAAAGTTGAAAAAACTGCCGATGGATTGGACTATATTTTTCGTACTTATACCTATCATTGGAGCAGGGTTGGTAACTATGAATTCATTCTCGGGACAGAATGGATATTTCGACCATCAGATCATATGGGTTGGGGTTTCTGTATTTGTATTTTTCATTGTGAGTATGATCGATGTTAGTTTCCTCCGTAGGACACCGATACTCGTCTGGATGTATGGGCTAATAGTTGGGATGCTCGGGCTCCTATTTATAATAGGTACTGTTTCCAAAGGTGCACAGAGTTGGTTCAACTTTGGAGGGTTCTCTCTCCAGCCTGTAGATCCTGCAAAGATCGTTCTCATACTTATACTTGCCAAGTACTTTTCTCGCAGACATATAGAAATCGCAAATATCAGACATATTATAGTGTCTGGTTTCTATGCTTTTCTTATATTTGTATTAGTATTTCTCCAGCCAGATTTCGGGGGAGCAATCATAGTGTTTTCCATTTGGTTCGGGATGGTGATGGTATCTGGGATTTCCAAGAAACATTTGGGACTCGTGGCACTTATCGGGGTGGTTTCATTTAGTATGCTATGGGGCTTCGTGTTTGAGCCGTATCAGAAGCTTCGTATTATGACATTTCTCAACCCACTAGCTGACGTGCGCGGGGCAGGATACAATGCATACCAGTCCACCATCACAATTGGTTCGGGCGAAATCCTGGGTAAAGGAGTTGGATTCGGAACACAGTCTAGGTTGCAGTTCCTACCAGAGTACGAAACCGATTTTATATTTGCTGCATTTGCCGAAGAGTGGGGATTTGTTGGTGTGGTACTACTGCTTATACTTTATGCAATCCTAATCTGGAGGATTTTAAACAATGCTATGCACGGTGCTTCCAATTTCGAATTACTTTACGGTGTTGGGCTCTCTATTTATTTTATGAGTCATATTGTTATTCATGTGGGTATGAATATGGGCCTATTGCCTGTAACTGGGCTTACGATACCATTTATGAGTTATGGCGGGAGTAACATGGTAACATCGTTCGCTGGACTGGGTATACTCATGAGTATGAGGCGCTATAGTCGAGTAGCACACAGGGATGCGATGAATAATGAATTCTTTGGAATCTAGCATGATATTGTCTATAGTTATACCATGTCTAAACGAAGAAGAGACCATCGGAGCTGTGATAGATAGTTGTAGCAAGGAATTCGAAATAGTTGTCGCAGACAATGGGAGTACAGACACATCAGTACAGATAGCTAGCAATTCTATAGCTGTTGTTGTGGTAGAAAGTAGGAGAGGTTATGGTAGTGCGATCATGGCTGGTGCAGTGGTCGCTACGGGGGATTATTTATTTATTATAGACGCAGATCAGAGTTACTCAACTCTAGATGCAGATAGGTTCTTACAGTACGCTATACTGAATAATCTGGATTTGGTGGTGGGGTGTAGGTTCGACAGATGTGGTGGCGAGATCATGCCTTGTGCAATGCCTTGGTTACATAGGTATATTGGCAATCCAATACTTAGCTTTATTGGTAGAAAGTTGTTTGGAATCGGTATCGGGGACTTCCACTGCGGGATGAGGTTGGTCAATAGAAAAATGCTACTAAACTTGGGTATATCTGCCACAGGTATGGAGTTCGCTTCAGAGATGATTATTCTGTCTCACTTGTCTGGTATGAAGATAGGTGAAATCGGTATAAAGCTCTACAAGTCTGGAAGAATAAAATCACTCCCACACCTGAGACCGTTTAGAGACGGTTTCAGGCACTTGTTTATGATGTTAAAATTGTACTATGCATCGAAACAGTAGATATTTATTCGTAATTGGTTTTATTTCTTCGATCATTTTTTCTTTGGTTTTTGTTTTGGTTACAGGGCTCGTAGAGTCTAGTAGGAGATTGTACAGTCAGGATCAGACTCATAGGTTGCAGACAGAGTCTATACTTGATGGACACTTGTCACTACAAATCGAACCAGAGCAGATGACTTACGACTATGTTTATATCGCAGATACAATACAGCAGGTCTGGGGACTTGGTGTCCCAATTCTTCGAGCACCGTTTGTTTCCATATATACAATGTTTCCAGATCGACTTATTCTTACTTTTTATATTTTCATTGCATTAGTGCTCGTATTTAGGTTGGGGTATAATTTGTCAGGTAATATATGGAGAGGGGTAGTTACACAATATGTAGCACTGTTCATGCTACCGGTGTTCTCTGTAGCGATGACTAGGTTTATAGTATACGAAGAAACCATATTCTACGGATATCTGGCTACGATCTCTCTGGGCTCGCTATTGTATCCGTTACCATTATCCAAAAGGCGTATTATATGTGTTGCGGTACTTGCCGGGTTTGTAGGATTTATCAGGCCAACACTTGTATTATATGGCTTGGTTGCAATGTTTATAGCAGTTTGGAATGAACGATCGCTGCGTATCAGAGTGGGTGCGGTAACCATATTTGGTATCGGAGTTGGTTTGCTACTGTTTACCAATCTATTGCGGTTCGGTGCACCACTAGAGTTTGGTCATAGTCTAAATGTTGATACTGTGAGCTACAACAATTATTCACTCAAGTTTGATTATCCGTTTAGAAATGTAGGAGTGAGTGAAGCCTGGTTGGAGCTCGCGGGAGCGTTCGTGCTCGGTAAGCACGGAGAAGGCGATATGTTTGATACTGGCCTAGTCTATGGCGAGAGCGATACAGTGCGTTGGAGGAGCTTCTACTCTGCACCGTTCGGTATTATACTTTCGTTGCTCACAGTTACCAGTGTTGTGGTATTTGCTACCCGATTCCGTACTAGACGCAAATACTGGGGGATATATTTCTACGGTATCGTATCTTCTTGTCTGCTTGTATTATTTTATTTAAATAGCCCTTCGATTAGCTCGCGATATATGGTGGACTTTGCTCCAGCTGTGTTTATGATATTACTAGGATTTGTTTTCTCTTCTAGAAATATCAAAGCGATATTATTCGTAGTAGTATTGGTGGTTACATTGGGTGCTTATGGTGAATTCGATCCAGCACGGAGGTCATGGTCCCGCGAGGTAGACCAAAAGCAAGCCTACCTAGACAGATCGGCACATGGTTTGGGGTTGTTCGCTAGTAACACAGGGATTCATGATGATGGCACGTTCGACGCTGCGATACTGGTATATGCCAGACACCCCAAGTTCGTAGAGTTAGTGCTTTCTCCAGATTGCGATAGCGAGCTAGAGCATCTCGAAGCCAAGCTTTCTCATGACCAGTATCTGCCACAAATCTCTGTGCCGAATAACCAGAATATCGTAGCGAGATTTGAAATCGATCCAATGTATAGTCAGTATGCTCTTCAGTCGATATTTATAAAGACCCGATCAGTAGACATGATCACCGCTACTTCTACCTGCAAGCTAGTTTCTACCAGATTCGAATAGATTTGATCCAACATTTACCGTATCAACTACAGATCTGGAAACCGGTGCGGTTATGTATACCTGACCGCTTGTGCACTGGTCAGTACATCCAATACTAAAGTAAACTAAGCCTCTAAAGCTTGTGTCCGTACCGTCTATCATTGTGGATATGGTCCTCTCGTCAGAGTAGTCTAGATCCAGGATAGAGTTGTCGTTTGCTAGTTCGACATTACCAAATATGCAATTGGTACCCATACAGCATAGGGATTTTCCACCAGTACACGATGGGTATCCACCATTTTTATTTGCAAATTCTTCTAGGGTTTCTAGCACATGATTTATTTGACTCTGGCGAGTGGTTTCGAATTTGTTGCTATTTTTTGAATAAATAAATCCTGATACGAGAACAACCATCAACAAAGCTAGGGATATAGTTAGTAGTAGTTCTAGGTTGATTATTCGCGGGTTTTTCATAATAGATTGTATATAGGCTCCGGTAGGTATACCTCGACGATCTGGGCTCTAAAGAAGAAGAAATAAATCAGAATAATACTTCCAAGTACGATACATACGGAGACAGAGAGTATGAGCAAATCAGCCTGCCTCGAGTTATCCGCCCAGCCCCCGCTTATTAGTTTGTCCTTTATTGCCATGATTATGTAATTATAGTATATACCAAACTAGTTTCCTAGCTATTTCTTATAGAATCGGTATAATACGCCCATAACATTTATATTATGAAAATCAGGATATTTGCAGCATTACTTATATTGGTCGGGGCAGTGCTAGGATATGGGGTGTATCAGTCCAACTACACTGGCCACGGCTTCGTTTCCAATTTCCCTTTTAAACTTGGGTTAGATCTAAATGGTGGAACACATCTAGCTTACAAGGCAGATACATCCACACTCCCCGCTGGAACAGCGAACGATACTATGAATGCACTCAGGGATGTGATAGAGCGCAGGGTGAATCTATTCGGAGTATCTGAGCCGTCAGTTCTAGTCGAAGAAGTAGGTCTAGGCACCACCCGTGACTATAGGTTGGTTGTAGAGCTTCCAGGAGTCACAGATATAGACGAGGCGGTGAGACAGATAGGAGAGACACCACAGCTAGAATTCAAACTCGTCGACAGCTCTGCTACTTCTACTGCCACTGACACACCGTCATTTATCGATACTGGGCTCAATGGACAGTATCTGAAACGTGCACTAGTAGAATTCGACCCGACCACAGGAGCTCCGATGGTGGGTATCGAGTTCAACGAAGAAGGTCGCAAGTTATTTGCTGCTATAACCAAGGCAAATGTAGGCAACATACTCGCAATATTTCTCGATGGACAAGCTATATCAGCACCAGTGATCAGGCAGGAGATCCGCGAAGGTAGGGCACAGATATCGGGCGGATTTATGTTGCCAGAGGCTCGGGAGCTTGTTCGCAACCTCAACTACGGTGCGTTGCCAGTAAACATCGAGCTGGTGTCTACAGAGACTATCGGACCAACACTTGGTAAAGCAGTTCTGGATGCAGGTGTACATTCTGGAGTGATAGCATTTATCGTTATATCGATATTCCTGATCCTATGGTACAGACTGCCTGGAGTAGTAGCTGTCGTAGCGCTCGCTCTATATGTAGTACTCAACCTTGCTTTATTTAAACTCATCCCAGTTACTCTAACTGCTGCTGGAATAGCAGGATTCATATTGTCGCTCGGTATCGCGGTGGATGCCAATATACTTATATTTGAACGTACCAAAGAGGAGTTGAGGAGAGGCAAGTCACTACGTGATGCGATACACGAAGGTTTCGCTCGCGCTTGGGATTCTATCAGAGACTCGAACTCGTCTTCTATCATCACAGCAGTGATCTTGTACTACTTTGCTTCAACCTCTGTGATCAAAGGCTTCGCATTGGTATTCGGACTCGGTGTGATCGTATCGATGTTTACAGCTATCACAGCCACACGGACGATGATGTACGCATTGCCACAGAGCGATAACAAGTTCTGGAGGTTTTTATTCACTACCGGATTTAACAAATAATAATATGTGGATAGTCAAAAACAGAAAAATATTTTACGCAGTCTCCATAATCCTAGCTGTTGCATCGTTTGTATCAGTTGCTATATGGGGGCTCAACCTCGGTATCGATTTCAAAGGTGGATCAATCCTAGAAGTTACATATATTGACAACAAGCCGGAGGTGAATGTGGTTTCAGAGTCTATCGCTCCGCTCGGTCTAGAGTCAACTGTCCGCGAAGCTGGGACAGATGGCTACCAGATCCGCATGAGGAGTATCAGCGAAGAAGAGCGCGTATCGGTAGAGCAGACTCTCACCGAAGCGACAGGGGCCTATACAGTAAAGAGATTCAACTCTATCGGGCCAGTTCTAGGTAGCGAGGCTGCCCGCAAGTCTGTGACATCTCTGTTTATAGTGCTTCTAGCTATAGTTCTATTTATCACCTATGCATTCCGCAGAGTCTCCGAGCCAGTGTCGAGCTTCAAATACGGTCTCATCACTATCGTGGCGCTGTTCCATGACGTGTTTATCCCTACCGGTGTGTTTGCAGTGTTGGGTCATTATCAGGGACTACAGGTAGATACATTGTTTGTGACCGCGCTCCTAGTCGTACTCGGATTCTCTGTCCATGACACGATTGTGGTATTCGACAGAGTGAGGGAGAATCTGAAGCATGATCGCGAGAACAAACACAACCAATCTTTTGAAAAGATCGTTGGCGACAGTGTAGGACAGACATTTGCCCGATCGCTCAACACATCACTTACCACACTGTTTGCTCTAGTCGTCCTCTATATACTCGGTGGGGAAGCAACCAGGTCATTCTCACTTGCACTACTTATCGGTATCACAGCTGGAACATATTCGTCTATATTTATCGCTTCACCACTACTTGTAACTGTGCAGAAGTGGCAGGAGAAGAAAAAATCTAAGTAACTATTAGCTCTAAAGGAACTCATAACACCCCGGCTCGCGGACTCGCCACCCCTCTTGAGCTCAAGAGGGGTGCTCCGAGAACGTTGAGGAGCGGGGTGTTATGAGTTATACTTGCTACATTAACCTAACACCATATCTATGGAACCAACTTCAACTTCATCTAACCTTACCAACGACCCCAACATCGCAGTAGATATCTCGGCCCCTGCCCCAACTGCACCCACTGTAGCTTACGCGGGATTCTGGATAAGACACGCGGCATATATTATTGATTCAATCATTATGACTATTGCGGGTCTTATTATTGGAGTTGTAGCAGGGCTTGTTTTGAGTATGACTGGAATACTTAAGGATGAAATGACATCGTCAATTGGAGGGATTATTTTGCAAATTGGTTTAACGATCCTTGGGTTCCTTTATTGGATAGTTATGATTCATAAATATCGAGCTACTCCTGGTAAAATGGCTTTAGGAATTGTAGTGGTTAGCGAAGAAGGAACTAACCTATCTTTGGGTAAAATTATTCTCCGTGAAACTCTGGGCAAGATTGCTTCTTTTATTACCCTGTATATTGGATACATCATGATTGGATTTACAGCGAGAAAGCAAGGTCTCCACGTATGATGGCTCACAGTGTTGTGGTCTATAAAGATCCAAACGCTCCTCGACGTACAGGTTTGGCTATTGCTATAAATGTAATTGCATTCTTACTTGTTACTGCGATATTTGCTGCACTAGCTTTTATAGTACTTGCTAGCTTGGACGGTGCCCGAGAAAAGGGTCGAGAAGGAGCAGAACGTGCACAGCAATCAGAAATGCGAATGATGGAACAGACAAACCTGCCTGTTGATATAGAGACTACTTACTAGATTTAAACTTTCTATAAATTACAAAAGCGATGGGTAGGCCAAGCAGCAATGCTAGGCCTATTTTCTCGAATCTATCTACTATGTCGGCGTATTTCTTGTATACATTACCGACTTGCCAGCCGATGAAGCTCACAGCCAGAGCTCGGATAAATGTACCTGCGAGTGTGGCAACTATATATGGTCGAAGAGGCATGCGGACCATACCAGCCACAGCGTTTATAGCGACTGATGGGAGTATGGGTAGTGATCGTAGGATGAGCAAGGTTAGCTCGTCTTTGTGAGTCTTGTCGAATTTGTTGTGTAGCCTCATCACGTCGCTCCAGTGTAGACCGATGTATTTACCGAACTTTTTAATTATAACTTCTCCGTATTTGTAGGTGAGTCCGTAGACGAGCAGGGAGCCTATTGTAAGCCCTATACAGAGCGGTAGTGCCACATGTATCACTAGGTATAGTAGGTTGGCTACAGAGACCGCCTCGCCTGCGAGGAATGCATACCCAGACGACATCATTACAATACCGGACGGGATGGGTGCGAGTACCTCCTCGGTTATGGCAGCAACGAAAACTCCCCATGATCCGTATTGGTGGATTAGGGCCTCAATCATGGTTATTGCGCGGTCGATCATAGGGGGTATTATACAGGCTTGACAAGGCTCTGTATATGGCTATAATGGCACTTACCACCTAGGAATGGGTGGTTTGCTAAATATTTGCAAGAGCAAATATCGCACGACCATTTAGCCACAGGCTAAATGGTTTAGTGAACTTTGACAGTTTGAAATAATCATAACCTGCCTCCAGGTGGAGGTAGGCCTGTTTATTCCTAATAGTTTATAAAATAATTCTGGTGTAAATTTACGAGCTAGGAGCAAAGAAGAACCCTAGACCCTCCGGGTCGGGTAAAGCATATTTTGTTTTGTTCCGTTCTAATGGTCTGTAATCAGACGGGTAAACTTCAGGTCGCCATTGGCGAACTGATTTATTGTTAGAGTTTGATCCTAGCTCAGGATGAACGCTGGCGGCGTGGATAAGGCATGCAAGTCGAACGGATTCTTTTTTGAAGAAATTGAGATTATATCAAGAGGACGGATGAAAAGAGTTAGTGGCAAACGAGGTAGTAACACGTAGGTACCTTCCCCGAAATCAGGAATAACTAGTCGAAAGACTAGCTAATACCCGATAGTCTCTTCGGAGTAAAGTCTTCGGACGTTTCGGGATGGGCCTGCGTAGTATCAGCTAGTTGGTAGGGTAATGGCCTACCAAGGCTATGACGCTTAGGGGAGCTGAGAGGCTGACCCCCACCGATGGTACTGAGATACGGACCATACACCTACGGGTGGCCGCAGTCGAGAATCTTCCGCAATGGGCGAAAGCCTGACGGAGCGACGCCGCGTGATTGACGAAGTCCTTCGGGATGTAAAAATCTTTTATGAGATAGAAAGTTTATTGATCGTCTCATGAATAAGAGGTTGCTAAACTCGTGCCAGCAGCAGCGGTAATACGAGTGCCTCAAGCGTTATCCGGAATTATTGGGCGTAAAGGGTGTGTAGGCGGTCCTATTAGTCGTACGTTAAAACCAGGAGCTCAACTCCTGATCTGCGTAGGAAACGGTAGGACTAGAGTGCGCGAGGGGTTTGCGGAACTCATGGTGTAGGGGTGAAATCCGTTGATATCATGGGGAACACCGAAAGCGAAGGCAGCAAACTGGCGCGTCACTGACGCTGAAACACGAAAGCGTGGGTAGCGAATGGGATTAGATACCCCAGTAGTCCACGCCCTAAACGATCTTCTCTTGTTTTTCGGAGTATCGACCCTCTGAGAGACGAAGCTAACGCGATAAGAGAAGCGCCTGGGTAGTACGACCGCAAGGTTAAAACTCAAAGGAATAGACGGGGACTCGCACAAGCAGAGGATTATGTGGTTTAATTCGATGGTAACCGAAGAACCTCACCAAGATTTGAAACTTACACGACCGGTATAGAAATATACCCTTCGCAAGACGGGTAAGCAGGTGATGCATGGCCGTCGTCAGTTCGTGGTTTGAATTGTTCCCTTAAGTGGGGTAACGAACGCAACCCTCGTCGTGTGTTACAAGTGTCACACGAGACCGCCCAGCACTTTGTTTTCAAGATATTGAAAATAGAGTGCTGGGAGGAAGAGAGGATGACGCCAGGTCAGCATGTCCCTTTGACATCTTGGGCTACACACATAATACAATCGGTGGGACAATAGGACGCAATGTAGTAATACGGAGCAAACCCTCAAACCCATCGCCAGTTCGGATAGAGGGCTGCAACTCGCCCTCTTGAAGCCGGATTTGCTAGTAATCACAGGTCAGCAAACTGTGGTGAATACGTTCTCGAGTCTTGTACTCACCGCCCGTCAACTCAAGGGAGTTGGGAGTACCCGAAGTCCGGTTTTATATCGGCCTAAGGTAAGCTCAATGACAGGGAGTAAGTCGTAACAAGGCACGGGTAGCGGAAGCTGCTCGTGGAATATTTCAAGCGAAAATTACGTCATCTTAATTGATGGCTGATCGCGTCGATATCGAGTGTTCCATATGGACACTTGATGGTTTACATGAACCCAAAACATGTTGACAGCTGGAAAGACAGTAAATCCAAGTCGGTAACAGACCGAACGGAACAAAATAAAGGATGTTTAAGCGACCCCGCCACTTATGTGGCGGGGTTTAGCTTTGCCTGAAATTTGACTTGACTTTTTATCTATGTTCTGATATCATTCACCACCAGTAGCATATGCGTTCTTCCCAAGTGCGTAAGTGTCAGATTGGAGCTGAGTTCAATGACTAGAAGAGTTTTAGAATTCATCTTGCTGGATGTGCCAATTATCCTCTTTGCAGCAGTCGTCGTGATTGCTGCTGCGAGATTTTTTGGAGCAGTTTAACACCTCAAAGTATTAACCAAGAAAGGAGTTGAAACCATGAAAGACTCAGCTACACTCAGTAGAAAGAGGATGGTAGTGCGAGTTACGGCAACCAAGATGACACGCATGCGTATCTTTTGGTACCGTCTAGGGTTCTGCGCCCTTTAGTTTCGAAGCCTCGCTTCCGACCAATAATGGTTGGAGGCGGGGCTTTTTCTTGATTCAGACGAAATCATGTGGCGCAACGTCCATTGAGCGCCGACGTAAATAATTTGTTACAATATTGCAATGAACCCAATCAAAGTCGTCATCCTCGCTGCGGGCAAGGGAACCCGGATGGGTAACCTCACGCGAGATACTCCCAAGCCAATGCTCCGGGTGAATGGTAAGTCGCTCCTAGAACACAAGCTGGAATCTCTGCCAGACAATGTGGCAGAGATAATTGTAGTTATAGGGTATCTGGGAGAAATGATAGAGAAGCATTTAGGGGAAAGTTACAAAACTAACCAAAAAAATATTCCGATCAAATATGTATTGCAGTCAGAGCTACTCGGAACAGGACATGCACTATGGGAGGCGAAGGAACATTTAAATGATTGTAGGTTCCTCGTGCTCATGGGCGATGATTTGTATGGCAAAAGTGATTTAGAGAACCTCGTGAGTCACGACCGGGCAATGCTCGTGCAAGCCACTGATGCTCCAACCAAGGGAGGGCTCATGGAGATCGTAGATGGGATGATTGTAGGTATAAGCGAGGGGGGCGAGCCAGCCGAGGGATATATCTATACCGGAGCCTGTATGATCGAGCATCAGATATTTGATAAAGAATTAGAAAGAGTTAACCCAAACTCCCGTGAATTCGGCCTGCCGCAGACTATCGTGAGGCATGTAGGGGAATTCCCAGTCAGAGCGGTAAATGCAGAATATTGGGTGAGGATTACTAGTCCGGGGGATATAGAGGAGGCAGAAGAGTTATGCTAGGTTTCTAGCCAACTTTTAAGATTTTTCGAACATCTTCGTCTTCGGGCATTGAACCAGTAAAATTATCAAGTAATTCTTTCATTCCCCACAAATAAGACTGAGCTTTCAAATGAATTTTAACAAATTCTTTATAATCTTTTGAATTAACAGCATTTTTCATTTCCTCTGCATAATTTTTGATCGCATTTAGTGTATCTAGATGGGTGGCCGTTTGGAAAGCTAATACATACTCGCGGACCGCTTGAATTCTATCCAAGACCTTTATCCAATCCACCTCTTCGGGTTTTTCTATTGCAACGTATGAGAAGTCAGAACCCATATAAGTAATAAGACTTTCCTGTCTTCTCAAATCATCTAAAGCTATTTTAGTTTTAAGCATGTTCTGAAAGCCACCTTCAACTGAGAATTCTTGGGAACGTTTGCTTATGAAAACCTCTTTCTCATTTGATAGTATATCTTCTGGTCGATCATACTTTCCTTCATAATCTTGTGGGCTTGGGTATTTTTCCATAACTTAGGCCCCTTCCACCTATAACTTGATACATCCTCCATCTATCTGTATACTGTAGGTATGACAACCATAGATAAATACTCTCGTATGCGTCTTTTGTTAAATGAAAAGCAGTGGAGACAGTACCTCGCTACCGAAGC